>JAGLDP010000025.1 GCA_023145515.1 Bacteroidales bacterium | reverse complement strand
ATCTCGTGCGACATATTTGCAAGAAACATGGATTTAGCTTGAGTGGCTGACTCAGCAATTTCTTTTGCGTCTTTGAGGCTTTCACTGGCTCTTTTCAGATTAAGATGGACTGAGACTCTGGCAAGAAGTTCTTCAGGACTAAAGGGTTTAGAGATATAATCAACAGCTCCAACATTAAATCCTTTTACAATGCTGGCAGGGTTAGTTTCAGAGGTTAAGAAGATTACAGGAATAGATTTAGTCTTTGGATGGGATTTCAGTTTAGTACAGACCTCAAAACCATCCATTTCCGGCATAATTATATCCAGCAATATGAGATCGAATTTTTGTGCCATTGCTTTACTAATAGCAGCTCTGCCACTTGTTGTGCTAACTGTAATGTAGTTAGGGCGATTTGCTAATATATCAGCCATGAAATCCAGATTTGTCTGAATATCATCTACCATCATTATTCTGAAAGGATTTTTTTTGTCCATGTTTTCAGTTATCTAAGTTAGCAAAACTTGTAATAAGAGGACCAATATGATCCAGGGGTATGTCGCTATAGGCAGCTCCTAAGCGCATAGCTTCAGCTGGCATGCCATATACCAGTGAACTATTTTTATCTTGTGCGAAGGTAATTCCTCCATTATTTTTGATTTTCAGGAGTCCGTGTGCTCCATCTCTACCCATTCCGGTAAGTAAAAAAGCTAATGTGTTATGAGAACAACACTGGCTTACAGAACTGAATAGGATTTCAACAGACGGACGATGATGATTTACCAGTTCTCCCTCATAAACTAAGGTTTTGAGTTTGCCATATGAACTCTTTATTGCCAAGTGCTTGTCTCCTGGTGCAATATATACTCCTCCTGGCACCAGATACTCTCCTCCCTGTGACTCGATAACGTTCAGGCTGGATAGTTCATTAAGTCTTTTAGCAAACTCTTTTGTAAAGCCAGCTGGCATGTGCTGAGTTATTACGATAGGGGGAGGGGTGCCCTTAATCGTGGTCAGGATGGTCTGAATGGCAATTGTTCCGCCTGCAGAAGCTCCGATGGCAATTACTGAGGGATCTTGCTTGATGAATGCTGAATACCGTTTGAGGTTACTATAAATTTGATCATCAGAATGAAACTGCATGATTTTCAAATTCTTTTTTTGAAGACTTGAGTGTTTTGCAGCCATTTTTACTACTTCACGGAATCTTGAAGTGTATTCTTCAAAACTTTTGCGATCCTCTGTCTCTGGTTTATTTAAAACGTAGAGTGCCCCGTTTTCAAAAGCTTTGAGAGCCAGTTGTTGATTTCCGGATGTGTGTGATGATATAACAATAACTGGTATCGGATGTTGCCTCATTATCTTTCTCAGAAATGTGATCCCATCCATTCTTGGCATTTCAATATCAAGAGTAATTACATCAGGGATGCATTTCTGGATAAGTTTTACCGCGTCAAAAGGATCTGCGGCAGATCCAACAACTTCTATCTCAGGATCTCCTGATAAGATGTCGAATAATACATCTCTGACCAGAGGAGAATCATCAACAATTAATGCTTTTATTCTATTACTGTTTTCCATCTGCTTTTTTATATACTGAAGGAAATACCAATTTAAGTCCCTGGTTCATATTTATCAGAGATTCTGTATGGCTAATAAATAAGTATCCACCGGGTTTAAGTCTGGATATGAGTTTCCTAACTATTTCAGATCTGTTATTTTTATCGAAATAGAATAAAGTATTTCTGCAAAAAATAACAGGATAAGTGTGAGAGGTTTTGTATTCTTTATCCATCAGGTTCAGGTAATCAAAACTTACCTTGTCGCGCAGTTCCCTGGCGACTCTTATTTCAGTGGATAGATTGTTCTTGCTACGTAAAAAAAATCTTTTAAGATTATCCTGATTAATAGCAATAGAATCGTTCATTAGGTAAATAGCCTTGACTGCTTTTGTTAATACTGTTCCTGATATATCTGAGCCAAATATGTGATAGTCAGGTCCCCCATGAGTTGTCCTGTAATTTTGCAGACACATGGCTAAAGAATAAGCCTCTTCGCCACTTGAACATCCGGCACTCCATATAGGTAGGATTCCAGACTTATATGATCCTGAAATTTCTGGCAGAATAGTGTCAACAAGTACTTTGAAGTGCATGGGCTCTCTAAAGAAGTCTGTTTTATTTGTTGATACTTCATTAATCATCAAGGCAGGTTCCTGTTGAATACCTTTTTCGCTGAAGAGATAATCTACATATTGGTCAAATGAGCTGAAGTTTAATGCTATTAATCTTTTGTTCAGTCGAAATTCCAGCAGTTCCTTTTTGTTATCAGAAATATTAATTCCAAAATTACTTATGATAAACTCGCTAAGCTTTCTGAAGGCTTTCTCGTTCAGCAATGGTTTATGAAAGTATGCCTTGTTCATTATCTTTATCTGATACTCAGAATCTTACAAAATCCTGATCTAAAGAGTCGTTATCTCCCAAATCAATATTGACCCCTCCCCGTTTGAGATCATTCTCATGATTAGCCTTTGGAAATGCTAATGGGATTGCTTGTTTATCATCTTCTTCGGTCTCATCATCAATTGAGAAGAATGACATTGTTTGTGTTAGCTGTTTGGCCTGAGCTGTCATTTCAGCTGCGCTAGTTGCCATTTCTTCTGAAGATGCAGCATTTTGTTGTGTAACCAGACTAAGTTGTTGAATGGCAATATTAACCTGGCTTGCCCCCTGGCTCTGCTCTACACTTCCAACACTAATTTGACCTACTAATTCTGATGTTTTCTGTATGTCTGGCATGAGTTGCTCAAGCAGTCTCTTCGAGTTCTCAGTTACTTCTACGGTTCGTTTTGATAATTCATTAATCTCATTGGCTGCATTTTTACTTCTTTCTGCCAGTTTCCCAACTTCAGTAGCTACAACTCCAAACCCTCGTCCGTGTTCTCCTGCCCTGGCTGCTTCAACTGCGGCATTAAGAGATAGTATGTTGGTTTGGAAGGCAATGTCTCCAATTATCGAGACTTTTTCGGCTATTTCTACAATGCTATTCAGACTGGATTGTGCAGATTCAAAAACAGTTTGAACCCTGACAGCTGATTCGCTGGAGATACTATTTGTTGCTTCTGCATTTTCAGTATTCTGTTGAATATTTCCTGCCATTTGCTCAACTGAAGACGCAATTTCCTCTGAGGTTGACGCCTGTTCAGATGCACCCTGTGCAACATCCTGAGATACTGTACTAAGTTCACTGCTGGCATGCCTCATATTGATAGCTGCAATTCTTACTGACGCAATTACCTCCTGAATTTGAGCAGCAGTCTTTTCTAATTTCATCATAAGAGTACCGAGCTCGTCTTTGCCAAATGATTCAAACTTGATTTTTAAATTACCGTTTGCCATCTGATTCAAGGCAGTTGAGAGCATTCTTATAGATTTCCCAATCCCAATAATCATAATTATTGCCATTAATCCGGGACCAATCAGCATGATCAGAACAATAATCAAAACTTTAATTCGTGTATCCTCAAATTTTTTCTTTTCCAGAGCTTCAAAAACGTAAGCATCCTCTATCTGGGTCTGAAACAGATCATCCAAATTAGCTTGAATAGATCCATTTAGAGGCAAGAGAACTTTTGAAAATTTATCATTCACCATGCTTTGAGCCAGGCTATCAGGTAGTCCCAATATGGAGCTGGCCAGGTTCTTTGCTTCTAGAGTACTCCTGGTAATGTCATTGTGTATGACTTCATTTTGATCCTTGGCTTCCTGAAAATTACTCATGTATTGATTCCACTGTTCTTCAATGGAGTTAACAGAACTAATCATAACATCTATTGCTTCCTCAAGTGTAAAAGTGTTATTGTCAAAGGCCTGGAGGGTTTGTATTCTCCCCAGATTAATTGCATCGTTAGTAGCTTTTATCTGCGCCATTTGTTCAATCTGCTCATTTATCAGTTTTTCGACTCCAGTGTTGAATTTTTGCAAATCACTTAGCCACATAAGCCCAACAGCGATAAATACAGATGAATACAGAATCAGAGTCAGATAGAGTTTGGTTGATATTTTAAGGTTCTTCATGGTATATGTTGCTTATGTTATTGTTAATTCATCAGGCTCATTAAATGTGCTTCTGGATATCAGAACAGATTCGTCAGTTTCAAAAATAGCAGTGAAGTCAAGCAGTACAATGAATTGATCGTCAATGGGGTACATCCCCAGAATTAAATCAGAACTGTATTTCTCACCAATACTTGGGGATGATACAATCTGATCTGCTTCAATCGGTATTACTGATCTTACCTCATCAACTATACACCCGATATTAGTCTTTTCAGATCCGATTTTTATTTCTAGTACCAGGATACAGGATTCTTTTGTTATAACAGTTTCCTTGAAGTCAAGTTTTAAATTCAAGTCAATCACTGGAAGTAAACTCCCTTGCCAGTTTAGTACTCCTTTAAAAAATGGAGGGGCTTTTGGTACCGGAGTAATTGAGTCAAACTCCAGTATTTTCAGAACATGATCAACCGGCACTGCAAAAGACTCATTTTTTAAGCTAAATCTAAGATGTGAGTTACTCATTTGAAGTGAATTTTGTTATCAATTTGTTGGTGTCAAGAACAAGAGCAATTTCTCCATCACCCATAATACTTCCACCAGAGAATATTCTATTTTTCCTTAAACTCGGACCTAAGGGTTTCAATACCACCTGCCTCTCGCCAAGGATATTGTCAACAACCAGACCCATTTGTTTGCCATCATACTCTACCAAAATTAGTTGTTGCTTCTGTTGCCTGGGCAAATGCTCGTTAAACTCGTTGCTAAGGACTAAAAATGGGTATTGTATTCCTTCAAGGCTAATGAGATTATTGAATGAGTTTTCCAGGTCTGTTAGTTTTAGCTCAAATATCTTCCTGACGGATGATATTGGGATAATGTACTTGGTTTCACCAACATGGATTAGCAAGCCATCAAGGATTGTGAGGGTGAGTGGAAGCCTAATCAATACCTTTGTTCCTATTCCCTTTTGTGATGATATTACAACATCTCCTCTTAATTCAGCTATTTTTCTTGCCACAACGTCCATTCCAACACCCCTTCCTGAGTATTCTGAAACAGATTCCATAGTACTGAACCCTGGTTTGAAAAGCAATTGAAAGATTTCTTTTTCAGATAATTGAGCTAAGGGCTCAATCAGCATTCGCTCAAGTGCTTTTGCATGAACCAGACTTTTATCAATTCCTCTTCCGTTGTCACTAATTTCAAGATGAACTTCTGCCCCGGAGTAAAAGGCTTTAAGAATAATCTCTCCTGTTCCCGGTTTCCCCAGGTTTTCTCTCTCTTCAGGTGATTCAATTCCATGATCGATGGCATTTCGAATTATGTGCAAAAGTGGCTCAGATAAATGCTCGATGATTGTTTTATCAAGTTCTGTATCTCCTCCTTCAATGATCAGATTGACCTGCTTATTTAGTTTTGAGGACAAATCTCTAACCATGCGCTTGAATCTGACAGTCAGTGTATTGATTGAAATCAGACTCATTTCCATTGCCTGCTCTCTCAGTTGCCTGATAAGACTCTCAAATTTCTCACTCAGTTGATATAAAGGAGAGTTTTTATGAATCTCAGTAAGTGTCATGAGCTGGCCTTGGCTGGTGATGAGTTCACTTACCAGATTCATTAGTTCGTCAATCTTTTTTGATGATACCCGAATGCTGATTTCTTCAGATTGTATATCTTCTGTATCTGGTGATTCTGAATCCAGCTTAATTTTTTCCTGGACTGATGGAATGGTGGATGTATGCTTTAATTGTTCAGAGCCATCTTCTGTGTTTGATTCCAATACCTCTTCAATCCCATCCTGATTAATAACTTCTCTGGATAACAAGGACAAAAGTTGTTTCCTGACATTCTTATTCTCAGGTGGATAACTAGCTTTTAGGGGAGTGATTTCAAGAGCAGAAAGGTCTTTCACGAATAAAAAAACACTTTCAATGACATCTTTCTCTACATCTGCCCATAATAGCATATTCCATTCGAGAAATAGCTTGGCGGGATTTACTAAACTTAACTCAGGTAGCTTCTTGTAGCCTGGAACAATTAATAACTCACCGTGAGTGTTCAGCTCGTCAAACATATAAAGAGGGTCATTTCCTTCTATGAGTATATCTTCATGAGGAATAAAACGAATCAACCACAATGGAAGTTCCTGATGATTCTTTATCGGATTATCTTCTTGTTCTGCCAAGGATACAGGAGCCGGGGCACTATTTTCATCCTTTTTATGACTTAGAATTAGTTGAAGCTGATTCGTGAGTATATTTAACTGATCTAGTTGTTTTGATGTCTCGCTACCTTTGAGAAGCTCTTTGATCAGATCCAGAGATTGAAAGCTAATGTCAATCAGATGCTTAGAAACCATCAGGCTGCCTGACCGTATTGCTGAATAAATAGTTTCAAGATCATGAGTAAAGCTGCTGATCCTTGTGAACCCAAACATTGCCCCGCTGCCTTTAAGCGAATGCATAATGCGAAAAATTTCATTGATAATAGAACTGTTGCCAGGATTATGCTCGAGCTCCAGCAAAGAAGATTCAAGGCTGCTTAATAATTCCTTAGCTTCTTCTATAAATTTTATCTGATAGCGCTCCATTTATCTTTAGTTTCTAGTTTTTTAGTTTTTAGTCTTTAGTCTTTAGTTTCAAGTGTAATTTTATTTATGAAATTTTCTGTTATACCGGAGGTTTCAATTAGTTGAGTCAGATCCTGGTCTATGTTGAAGTGTACTTTGAAATATTGACCTTTATTTTTAGCATATATGGCAGCAGCCAGAAATATTTGCTGGGTAGACAGATCAAAGCTCTCTACATCCTTGAGTTCTATGCTTATCTTATTCATATTAGGTAATCGTAACTCCAATATCCGCTTAAGCTCATCGACATTCTCCAGACCTAGATCTCCAGACAATGAAATTGTTAGCTCATCTGCTGTCAGATTCTCAAAAGACACTTTCATTTTACCTGTTTTTTAGACTAATATTAGATAACCTAATGCTAAAAATACGCGTTTTAGTTAACTATTTGACGAAACGATGCTGCCTTGCTATGGCAGAATGCTCGCCTTGTAAAATGGGAAGTCAATCCCGATACCTGTCTTGATATTAAACCAAGCCTGCTTAGATCTGCCTTTTGCTTTTGCAACAAATCTGGTTTTTGTTATAAGAATGACAGTGCATACTGTGCCATTCACATAAATTTTGTCTCCTACCGTCAGCTTGTTAAATCCATTGTCATCTTTTTCAAGTAGTAATTTTCGCTGTTGATATTCTGCGTTTAATTGTTGCATTAACTGAGTGTTTCCTCCACAATCGGGGTGATACACACGGGCGAGTTGACGATATTTGATTGTTAACTCTTGAATGGATTGAATGCGACTAAGGCTTATCATGATGTTTTGTTTTCTTGAGTTAAATAAAAGACTTCTTCTACCTGTTTGCCAAAATATCGGGCAATCCTGAATGCCAGGAGTACAGAAGGCATAACCTTCCCTTTTTCAATGAAATATATAGTTTGTCTGGATACTCCAACTGCCTTGCTCAGCAATTCCTGCGAGGTTTCATTCTGCTCAAACCGGAGCCTACGAATAGAATTCTTTAGTAGCAAGTTGTTTGTCGATTTTCGATAAAGTTAAATATATTTTACATAATGTACAAAATAATTTACAAAATATATCAAAAATCACCGAATCACCGAATCACGGAATCACCGAATCTTAGTTAAGTACTGGAAGTTTAGCGCCAGACTCGTTTTGCCAGGAGTGTAACTGTTTTAGCAGATCTTGGGTTTTATCAGGCAAGGAATCAGCCAGATTATGCATTTCACCAATATCATTCGCCAGATTGTAGAGCTCTACCTTATCATATTCATAAAATTCAATCAATTTCCAATCCCCCTGTCGCATAGCTGCACCAGGCGTCCACATTGATCCATGATAATGAGGATAATGCCAATACAATGTACGAGTCGATTCGTGAATCGTCTCATTCGTAAATGCCATTATACTTCTTCCATCAATGAGTTGGTTTGGCCTCAGATCAATTCCAGCCAATTCAAGGATGGTTGGATATATATCCATGGATATTACCAAATCATTTGAGATGCCAGATTCAATTCCTGGACCTTGAATAATAAATGGTACCCGAATCCCACCTTCGTAACACCAACCTTTCCCTGCTCTGAGCGGTAAATTCGATGTGGGATATCCTTTGTTTTTCAGAGTTGATAATCCCCCGTTATCTGAGGTGAAAATATAATAGGTTTCATCTTCCAATCCCAGATCCTTGATTTTTTGAGTGACCTTTCCAACGGCCTCATCCATTGCCGCTACCATCGATGCATAGGCGGGATTATCCTGAATAAGTTTGCTTACTCCTTCATGTTCAGTGCGTTGGCTTGACTTGTCGCCAGGGTTTAAAGTGGCAAGCTTTTGTTTGAAATACTCAATGTGAGAAACACTGGCCTGAATAGGTGTGTGAACTGTGTAGAAAGCAAAATAGAGAAAGAAAGGACTATCTTGTATGCTATCAAGATATTCCACAGCCTCGCGGGTTAATCTTTGAGTCAAAAATTCACCTTCAGGCCCATCTGTCAAACGGGGATTCTTATATGGAACATAGTAGCCAGCTCCTCTCGGACTACCTTTTGACCATCCACCAATATTGACATCGAATCCATGATTCTCAGGCCAGGAACCTTCCTCACCCAGATGCCATTTGCCTACATGGCAGGTGGAATATCCTTCTTCTTTCAATACTTCGGCAAGTGTGATTTCCTCAAAGGGCAAAGCATGAAGATCTTGTGGCCCACGAAGTTTGCGATTCTTAGGGTCGGCTCCGGGAATCCAATCAGTTATTCCCACGCGTACCGGGTGTTTGCCGGTCATTATACTGGCTCGGGTAGGGCTACACACAGGACAAGAGGCATAGGCGTCGGTAAATCGAACACCTTCGGAAGCCATTATGTCTACATTTGGGGTTTCGTAAAATGTTTCGGGATTGTTGCAACCCACATCCGCCCATCCAAGATCATCAACCAAAAAAACAACAAAATTTGGCGAACTCTCCTTAGCACAACCAAAAAAAACAAAGCCAATCAATAAAGCAAAACTAAATTTTCTCATAATAATTGAATAATTGAATAATTGAATCACCGAATCACCGATCCCTCGATCCTTATCCTAACTCTCTCAAACGGAACCGGATAAGCATGAATCCATACCTCTGGTTTAAAGTCTTCAAACTCTTTTTCAAAACCGATAATGTACACTTCAATTTCTTTGTCTACTTCAGAGCCATCTAGTGGGATGTAGTAGGTGTAATTTCTATTTGTGCGACTATTAATGTATTCCCAGGTATTAGAAGGGTAAGATTGAGCCCTATCTGGTGCACCTACCAATTTACCATCAATTTTTGCAGCCACATAGGCTCCTTCAGTACCATGAACACCATTAAGAGCTATGCAAAGGTAGGAGTTGGGTG
>JAGLDP010000024.1 GCA_023145515.1 Bacteroidales bacterium | reverse complement strand
AATGCCCAACTTTTTATATTGCCATCCACTGTATGCCATGCAAAAAAATAATTTAAAAGCACTCATGAATATAAATCAAACATGGCTTAGGATTAACGGCATTGTGCATGCTGCTTATGTTGCCATTGCTACAACAGCAAAATCAGCAGTTCAAAATCAACTTGATATTGAGACTGCAACAGCTCTCGCATTGAAAACAAATCAAATACTCAGATTGTTTGTTTATCCGATTTTTGCTCTCTTATCTATTACATTTATTTATCAAGTTTTGAAAAGAAAAACCTTGTACCCGAGATGGGTTATATTCTTTTTTCCACTGATTCCGTTCTTATTTCAAAGTATTATCGGAAAGACTTTAAGCGGCAGTGTAAAAACTATAATTATGGGGGGATATTTAAACTTAATTATAGTGTTATTTTTCGCAGCATCTACAATTGCTTTGTGGAATTCTAAAACTAAGCGTAATGTTTAAATTGAATTGGGTAAATTTAAGTTATTAGATTTCTTTTTTGACAGGCAACCTTTTGCTGAATATTCTGCCCTAGTAAGGATACTCCATAGGTACAAGGTCTCCTTGTAGTATGTAATATCCATTTAGAGCCAAGGTTTCAACGTCGTCCTCGCTGGAGTAAGTGTGGCATGGTGCCATAGATTTGATTCTGGCAAGTAATTCATCCAGAATAAATTTACTTTGTGTTAGTCCGCCAGTAAGTAGAATAGCATCCACTTTGCCGCTAAGAACAGCATACATCGCACCTACATTTTTAGCAGTTTGGTAAGCCATGGCACGTAAGTAAAACTGTGCTCTCTCATCGCCATCACGAGCCATACTATCAACTATGTAGCCATCATGAGTTCCCATATACGCAAACAATCCTCCATCAGTTGTTAGCATGCTGCAGACTTCTTCTTTAGTGTGTTTTCCGCCAAAGCAAAGCCTGATCAGATCTCCCATCGGTACATTCCCGGCACGAGTGGGAGAGAAGGGTCCGTCGCCATCAACACCCTGGTTGGAGTCAATTACTCTTCCTTGTTGATGAGCCCCAATAGTAATGCCATTGCCCATCTGTACAACAATGAGATTGAGATCCTCATATTTCTTCAAAATTGTTTTTGCATATTTTCGGGCGACAGACTTTTGCTCGAGGGCATGAAAAACAGACCTTCGCTCAAATTCCGGATGTCCGGATACCCTGGCCAAATCATCAAATTCATCCACAACTGCCGGGTCTGCAATATATGCTTCTGAGCCTTTTATCTCTTTCGATAAACTATTAGCTAACAATCCGCCCAAATTTACAACATCCTCTCCTCCAACTCCTGCTATGAGATCTTCAACGATCTGTGCATTTACCCGGTAGGCACCAGCTTTCACCGGACGTAATAATCCACCCCGACCAATTACTACCTTGATGTCCTCAATAGGAATATCATTGCTCTTCAGTTCAGCAAGAACCTTTTGAGTTCTGTATGCCGTTTCATCAGCATAATTCTTGAAAGTCTGCCTTTCTTCTTCAGGATGGTGGACCTTTTTCAGGAATAACATTTGCTGATTTCGAAAAACACCAATATTTGTGAACGGAATTCTGGGGTGAATAGCCAGAATAAGAGGAACTTGGAAGCCAGAGGTGGTATTCATAAAACAAACTATTTGAAAGCTTGAAATTAAACAAATTCTTTGGCAATTTTACAGGAACGTTAATCTGTTGTTCATGAAAAAGAATTTGTTCTTTATATTATTTCTGGTGCCGCTTGTTTTTCAAGTGCATGCCCAGCAAGATAAGGCGAGAATTAAGGCTGTTTTTGATGAGGCCTTAACAAGCTATGAGTCTTACTCAAACCTTAAATGGCTTTGTGAAAATACTGCCGGACGAATATGTGGTACCCCTGAAGCAGCAGCAGCTGTGGAGTATACTTACCAGCTGATGCTTGAAATGGATCTTGATACCGTTTGGAAACAAGAATGCATGGTGAGAAACTGGAAAAGAGGTCGTCCTGAATTAAGTAAAATTGTTTCTGGTGTTTATGGAACAACCGAGGTGCCTGTTTGTGCGTTAGGATTATCAATTGGGACAGGCGAGAGTGGAATTAGTGCCAGACTGATTGAAGTAATGGATTTTAAGGAGCTGGAAAAGATGAAGGATGATATTCCCGGACGAATAGTATTTTTTAATCGTCCGATGGATCAAAAACGGATAGCAACCTTTTCAGCATATGGTGGAGCTGCTAACCAAAGAACCTCTGGTCCGGCTTTAGCTGCAAAGTATGGGGCAGTAGCCTGTGTGGTTCGCTCTCTTAGCTCTGAATCAGATGATTACCCGCATACTGGCGTAACTCGCTTTGATCCTGACGGGAGGCAGATTCCAGCATTTGCTATTTCTACTAATGGAGCCGATCTCTTGAGTGCTCAATTGAAATCAGATCCCGATATCAGACTCTGGTTAATGTCGACTTGTCAGACTTATCCGGATGTGCCATCTTATAATGTAATTGGAGAAATTCTGGGTACTGAGTTTCCTGACGAGATAATTACCATAGGCGGACATCTTGATGCCTGGGATATTGGAGAGGGAGCTCACGATGATGGGGGTGGTTGTATGCAGGCTATTGAGGTTTTGCGATTATTTGACGCAACAGGAATTCGTCCTAAGCATACAATTCGTGCCGTTATGTTTATGGATGAAGAAGTTGCGCAAAGAGGAGGCAAGGCCTACGCAGATGCCGCAATAGAAAAAGGAGAAAAGCATATAGCTGCTATGGAATCTGACCGTGGAGTGCTAACCCCCAGATCGGTCACAATAGGAACTGATCCTGTTCGTTTTGAAAAAGCATTGCAATGGGAGAATTTGTTTAAACCCTATGACCTGAAAATTGTTAAAGGTGGTGGAGGTGTAGATATTTCACCTCTCAGGAAAGTGAATCCTGATCTGGTTTATCTGGGAATGCTCCCTGATGCACAGCGTTATTTCAGGTTTCATCACTCAGCCTTTGATACCTTTGAGCAGGTTGACAGACGTGAAATGCAGATGGGGGCGGCGGCTATGGCAGCTCTGGTTTATTTGTACGATAAATATGGCCTGTAATTTGCAGGCTTATTAAATGATTAACAATATGAAAAGGACACTATTATTATCTCTGCTATTGATATTCATGCTTGGAGCAAAGGCTCAGGTAGTCTATAACCCAAATGTAGCAATCAAACCTCTCGTAAGCATGAGTGTTTACAAAGTGGAGATGACCCCGCAAGCTACGATAGTGACTATCAGGCTCAGAAATCAAAACCAACTCACCCCGTTTTATATAGAGTCAAAGAATCTTTACATCCAAAAGACAGGAGAATTTGAGGCTTATAAACTAGTGAAATCTGAAAATGTTCCCTTCGCTCCTAAGAAGCATATTTTTAGCTTTAAAGATGAGATTTTGGAATTTACTCTGCATTTTCCTCCTATGCCAAAACCAGTAAAGTATTTCGATATAAAGGTTGAAGGTGATAGTAAAAGGTTTTATCTGCAGGGAGTTATTTTGGATCATGATCTGAATAGTGAAATCACCAGAGGGTTCAGGGCTGCCCAGCAGGGCGATATCAACAAGTCTTTAGAAGCATTTATTAATGTGGCAGAAATGGATATGTATTTTGAATTCGGACTGGCATACTTCAATGTGATTTATATTCTGGCTGAACAAAAGAGATGGGCTGAGGCCGGGGAATGGTATAAGAAGTTTCAAGAAAGATTCTTTTATGATAAAAAGATACATCAGAATTATCTTGAAGGCATGGGAATCATTCAGCATCTTGAAGAGGGACGGTAATAAGCATTTTTTGTAATTTTGCATTTTTAATCCAAATGGTATGAAAGCATTTATTACTGTAGTCTTTGTTTCCTTGATATTCCTATTCGGAGCTAAAATGAAATTGATAGATTCAACTTCACAGGAATGGGCCGGCGGAATTTACGAGTCTGGATACGGAACAAATTATAAAGCTACCCTGATCGCTAAAGGGGGTTCTGAGAAATTACAAGTGAATGAGCTTTGGATTGGCAAAGACTATTTCGAAGTAAAAGCAATGAAGAACCTTGCAAAAAGATCTGATTTATCCTTTGTCAGAAAAGATACCATCTACATAGTTTCATCGATCAACTTCAAGCCAGACACGGATGGAGCAATGGTGCAGGTGAACTCAATAAAGAAAGATCCACCAAAGAGCTTTAAAGGTGATGCCCTTCTTGGGTATACCTGGAAAGGTAAAAAGAAGTACCTGGAGATTAAAAGCTTCAGAAAACTTGAGAAACTAATATTTCCTTAAATGAGTAAAAAAGTAATTCTGATGATTCTGGATGGCTGGGGCTGTGGAAGTAAGCCTGAAGCAGATGTTATTGCCCAGGCCAACACACCCTATATCGATTCTTTAATCCAAAAGTATCCTCATTCAAAATTGCAGACCTCTGGTGAAAAAGTAGGTTTGCCCGACGGCCAAATGGGTAACTCAGAAGTGGGACACCTGAATATTGGCGCAGGTAGAGTGGTTTACCAGGATTTGGTTAAAATAAATCTTGCAATAAAGGATAATAGTATCGCCGAAAATCTACCTCTAAAAGAGGCTTTTAGTTATGCAAAAGAATCTGGCAAGCAAGTCCATTTTATCGGACTGATTGGTGATGGTGGTGTGCATGCACTTAGTAAACATTTGTATAAGCTGTGCGATCTTACTGCTGATTACGGACTTGAAAAGGTATTCATTCATGCGATTACCGACGGACGGGATGCCGATCCAAAGAGCGGACAGGGTTTTATGAAGGAGTTGGTGGAGCACATTGATGGATCAAAGGTAAAGATCGCCAGTTTGATTGGTCGCTATTATAGCATGGATCGCGACAAGCGCTGGGAAAGGATACGTGAAGGATATGACCTGTATGTTAATGGCACCGGAACTGCTAGCCAGGATCTTCTTCAATCAGTGAAAGATAGCTATGAAGCAGGTGTGACAGATGAATTTATCAAGCCGGTGGTGGGCGTGGATGAGAACGGAAATGCCCTTGCAACAATTCAGCCTGATGATGTGGTTATCTGCTTTAATTTCAGAACCGACCGTATGCGAGAAATGACAATGGTGCTCTCGCAGCAGGATATGCCTGAATTTGGAATGAGTGCCAGGCCTTTGCATTATTATACGATGACCCGATACGATGATTCATTTAAGAATGTACATATCATTTATGATAAAGATAATGTTGCCAATACACTGGGAGAGCTGATGGCCAAGGCCGGCAAGAAACAAATAAGAATTGCCGAAACAGAAAAATATGCTCACGTCACTTTCTTTTTCTCTGGAGGACGAGAGAGTGAGTTTGATGGAGAAAGTCGTATTATGATCTCTTCACCCAAAGTTGCTACTTATGACTTGCAACCTGAAATGAGTGCCTACCTTGTAAAGGATGCCATCGTTGCTGAACTCAATAAGCAAGAAGTTGATTTTGTTTGTCTGAATTTTGCAAATGGTGATATGGT
>JAGLDP010000023.1 GCA_023145515.1 Bacteroidales bacterium | reverse complement strand
AAATTTGATTGGAGTTTCACCGGACGGTATTTTTCTCAAAAAGCAATGATGAATGAACTCATGCTGGTTTTACTGATCTCAATATTGTTATTATACTTCATTCTGGCAGCTCAGTTTGAAAGCTTCGTTCAGCCACTGATCGTGCTTATTGAATTACCAATTGACATAGCTGGTGCAATGTTTATGCTATGGATATTTGGCGAGTCTCTCAACCTGATGTCAGCTATCGGGATAATCGTGATGAGCGGAATAATAATAAATGATTCCATATTAAAGATCGACACCATAAATCGAGCCCGATGGTCGGGAATGGATACTTTGTCTGCAATCAAACTGGGAGGAGAACGACGTCTGAAACCAATCATAATGACCAGTTTAACAACAATTCTGGCATTAGCACCATTCCTGTTTTTTACAGGATTAGGAGCAGAGCTGCAAAAGCCTCTGGCATTAGCAGTAATAGGAGGAATGACAGTAGGAACATTCGTAAGTTTATATTTCATCCCATTAGCATATTGGGCCGTTTACAGGGAGAAGGGCAAAAGGGCATAGGGCAATAAAAACATACAAACAATGAAAAACCAAATCGTATTATTTATTTGTTGCGTAGCAATCATGGCATCCTGCCAAACCAAGACCCAGAATAACCCCGATCATTTCGTAGAGGTAAACGGCAAAAATATCCCATTAATCCGAATGGATCTGGTGGAAGATTCTGCTACAACCATAGGCTGGAGTGCCTTGTTTGAGGATATTGAGATTATCCCACTGGAAACAAGTGAAGACTGCATGATAATGAATTGGAGGACTGGATTCACTCAGAAGTCATTTATTCTTTCTACTCAGGTCGGCATGGGTTCTCCTTGCAGTGTTTTTGAGTTTGACTTACAAGGTAATTTTATCAAAGAAATTGGAAGAGGGGGGAAAGGTCCGGGAGAACATGTTGGCTATTTCCTGGAGTCTTTTAACTTTTATCCCGAACAAGAGATACTGCAATTTTCATTCTCTGGGATGGGAGATGAAGATTTTTACCATTCTATCGACGGTAAATTCATTGAAAAAATAGCCAGACCTATTGAACTTACAAGTAAAATGGTCAGACTAAACTCTGACCTATCACTTGTGGAAGGGGCAATTACTGGAAGACCTACCTATGCGAGGGACTCCATTTTTTTATTGATTTATGATAACAATCTTAACATTGTCAAGAAATATGACAGAGTTAATTATCCACCTAAAGATGTTTCAGGATTCTCACCTGGAGGATGGGGTGGGTCTCTTTACAGATATGGTAAGAGCTGGAAATATTTTGCTCCAGGTAACGATACTATTTTTGAAGTATCACCTGAAAAACTAATACCATCTGCCATTTTCTCATTTGACAACAATCTAAGTGACTATAACAAGATTGTTGACCCAAAATCAGAGCTTGGAAAATATCATATTGAAATCAAAAGAGAAACGGACCAATATCTTTTTATTGAAAAGAAGATTGTTAAAAAGATTGATGTCAGGGAATGGAGACCTGGTCAATGGGGAGGCCAATATTCAATGGATTATTTCCTAATACTCTATAATAAGCTTAATGGAGAATCTCATAATATTCGATTTCAGGACGATATTCTCGGGATTCTTCCGCCAGAAAGATTAAAAGATTTCGGTACCAGCCTAAAGTGGGATCCTCTGGGTCATGTGTATTTTATACTACAAGCTCTTGATTTAGTTGAATGGATTGATGAAGCATTAGAAAAGGGCTCTGTTCCCGAATCAGGCTTAGATAAGGTTAAAACTCTAAGGCAGGCAATTGATGAAGATAGCAATCCTGTGCTTTTTATGTTTAAGGAGCGGGATAAGTACGGGTTTATTTACTAAAAGCGAATGGTTTGTCGATGAGTTGGACCCCCGAACACTATTTTATGGATATGAGAGAATCAGTCGTAATGAAATAGTTGACTCAATCGATATTCGTTAATCAATATTTGGCATTCAGTTCTTTCAGCTATTTGGGAAGATCTTACCTATAATTTCAACCGACAAACAAACAGCACATTATTATCATCTTCATTGATTTCTGAATTCAATTGTAGGAGCTTTTTTATCCATTCAGGAGATGCTGAATTGTTTTTGATTGCTTTGCTTAGAAGATCCTTAAGATCAATGGTTGAGAAATTGTAGATTAAAAATTCATTTTGGTAGAAATAGCCGCTTGATGTGAGTGGCAAATTACCGAATAAATCATTTTTGAGAGTGTAAAATTCTGCTTTACTACTTACGCGGTTTACCCGACAGAGTTTCGTGTCTATTCTCTTTCCCATAACCCTGACCATGAGCAAGTAATAATCTTTTGTTTCCCCAAGAATTTGGATTGAATAGCCCCCTTCTGTTGCTTTCTGTATGGCTGCAAACCGGCCAGATCCTGATGATCTTCTGGCAGCAGTTATTTTTTTCTTATCATATTTATGATACTTAGTGGTGATGGCTGCAATTGCTTGAATTGATTTTCTTTCCGGATTATATTTGTATATCGTATCAGCTTCACCCACCATCAGAATATAGTTGTCTCCCCTTGGATAAACTGTACTATTATTTGTCATATAAGTGAAATGATCTTTAGGTATAGGATTTGGTATTTTTCGGATCTTTTCAGAGAGTAAGTCCTTACATGTCAGAATGTTTTCTGAATGCGCATTTCCGGGAATTAATAATTGATTCTTATAAACCAATATCCGGTTTGCATTCCTTTGATCAGATTTAATTGCATTTGCATCAAACTCTTTAACGAACTTACCATTAGAATCAAATTGGTAAATCCACCCTTCTTTTGGATGTGCATAATTTCCACCCACCATTATCCAGAAAAATGGATCATCAGGAGCGATGTATGGAGAAACTACAGTATTGTATTCAGCTGGTCCTTTTCCAATGAATCCAAGTTCCCTGACATATTGTCCATTACGGGTGAAAAGTTTAGCTGTATGGGGTCCTATATCAGTAATCAAAATATAATCATCAGAGATTGCAATATCCATTGGTGCATTGAGTAATCCCTCCAGATTAGTCTCAAGCCGGATCACCTCACATGACTCAACAAATTCACTCAGAACAGCTTCAACTGTTTTGATCTTGTCAATGTTGACATCCAGGAATTTATCACTTTGAGTTGCTTTTTGTGAAAATCCGGCAGTAAAGACGAAAACCGAGATGATCAGGAAAGAAATTTTTATAGACATGGTGGTTTAATTGAGTTCTGGTTTGTAACGAAATATAGCAAAAGTTTGTTGACAGAGAATGATAACCCGGTTGTGGTGATTGGCAGACTGAAACAGGGGATTAGATATAATATTCAATTAACCAAAAACCGCTGAATTCTACAGGCATTTCCAACACTTTGAGAATTTCTTTCTTCCGATATCCTTATGGTTAATTTGTGCTTTTTGTCCTTAAGTCCGGAAGCCAGTATGTAATACCTGGGCAGATGTAGATTTTTACTGTGCCTGGTGAAGAGATCGAAGGACTGAAATTCTTCTTTGTCAATACGGAATTCTAAGATTCCGGTATCGGGGCCGGCCGGAACTAATATTCCTACTGCCTTGCCTTTGAATTTGTACTCAATGCTGCTCCCAGGGATGGAGGAGGCCAGAATCGGTACATGTACAAAACCTTGTCTGGTTCCAACCTTATCGTTCGGACTCCAATCTTGTATATACTCCCATCCGGATGCACTAATTCCTTCTATTGGCATTTGAGTGCCATTGAAGAAACTGCTTTCGTCAAGAGTTTGTGGTAATGGGTTGACGCTCAGCTTGGTTGGGGCTGGATTTGCAGACCACTCATCTTCCAGAAACTTTTTGATTGAGTTGAAATAAATTATCTGTCCGAAAGGCGAGGGGTGCAGATTCTTGAAGTCGTCTTCCCAGCTGAATTCTCCTGCATCAATTCGCTCTGTTACTTCAAGGGCCAGATTAATGCTCGAAATATTGTAGTGTTTAGCCACTTTTTCGTGATTCAGAATAACTATCGGAGTTTCTTCTTTACGGTATGATTCCATCTTGCCCGGGTCAACAAAATGCATCTGAATGATATTAATTTCCGGATTTGCCAATTTTGCCTGACGGATAATCCCTTCCATCCCCCTTATTTGCATTTTATCATCTTTCCAGATACCAGCATCATTGACAGCTGCTTCTACAAATAAAAGATCGATCTTGCCTTTGCTCAGCACATCATCACTGATTCTGAAAGCACCAGAAACACTGCCCATAGAAGGAATGCCGGCATGGATAAATTCGAATTCGGTTTCCGGAAATCGATTTTGCAGGTATTCAACAGTTTTTGTTCTCCATCCTGAGTTGTATGTAATCGAACCACCTAAAAAGGCTACTCGTCCCATCTTGCTATTTTCGAAAGTCAATCTACAGTTGTCAAGAGATTGCCGATGGTTGTGATACAGTGCAGGATCAATTTTAATTTCAGGTTCTCCTTTGAGATAACCCAGTGAGGAAAGAAACAAATCAGTCTGATAAACAGTTTCCAGATAATATGGAAGGTTACGTAGATTGAAGAAACCATGTTCTTGTCCGGCATATAGATGGAGGTCACAGCGAGATCCCAAATTTTCAAGCTTGGTTTTATATGCTTGGCCAGTTTCAACCGGAATAAGTTTGTCTTTTGTTCCAAGAAAAAAGACAGTAGGAGGGATCCCCTTTTTTATATTGTGATAAGGAGATATTTCCAGATAGCGATCTCCAATCCTCTCAAATCCATATCCTTCCGGACCGTTATCAATGACTGGATTATAGAGTATCATAGCGTTAGGAATGCAGCTAATTTCGACTTGATCATTTGGGTCATTCAATCCCTTAATAATGGCAGTGGCAGCTGCCAGATGTCCTCCTGCTGATCCTCCTGATGCAATTATTTGATTAGGATTGATTTTCAATTCTGCTGCATTTGCACGCATGAAGCGTATGGCAGACTTTGCGTCTGCTACTGCATCAAAAGGAGTTGTAGCATGCTTTCTGGCAGTTCGATAATCTGCCAAAGCAGTAAGCATTCCGCGCGAGGCGAAATATCTTGCTTGTGGTTCAAATTGAGAAATACTTCCACCTGTCCATCCACCTCCGAAGAAAAAAACAATGGCAGGGTATAATCTGGCCTCATTTAAATCTGATGGATAAAATAGAGTGAGATTTAATGAAACTGTATCTATTTGCTTGTATGTTAATACGCTAGCCTGTGCCTCAGGAGATTGTTTATTCTGACCATGTGCCTGGGTGCAAATAGCACCTGTAATACTCAATACAATGATCAGAACAGATTGGATAAAAAATGATTTCATGCCAAATTGCGTGAAATGAACTTTAGTCTTTGGATGAGTAGCGCTTGAATTCCGTTGCAATTTCAGCCTTTTCAGTATCACCACTGTGAACCAGTACCCGGTATTTTAGTTTGAGTGTATCACCCTTTTTGAATTGTGTACTTTTTTCATCTTCAGGCCAGTACATCGGTGTAGGTGAGAAAAAGCCATAGTCTCTGGTAAACCAGGGTGAAGGATACCACATATTTGAAGGATGCTGCATAATGGCCATTCCTTCTGTTAGTCCGTTCCGGGTTCCATAACAATCCATCCAGGGTGATCGTTTTCCAAAAGTTCCCTCATCACCTTTCTCGCCTTGTTCACCTTCTGCATTTCTCATAACACCACCACTGGTAACTGCTAAATCAGGAGCCATTCTGCCACTGAAAAAGGAGTGATTTGTCCTTTCAATCTTCACATCCATCAGCATCTCTAAAGTGATCTCAAAATCTATTTGATAGATGTCTTTTGATGGTGATGTGATGGTAATAGTTCGATAATCACGAATTGGTGAATTGACACCTGGTCGGGTCCATATACACTCATTTTCAATTACTACTTTATCTTCGCCAGTCTCCAGAATCTCTGCTCTAAGAGTGCGAATTTGCCCTCGATCCAGACCTTGTTGCCAATAATTACCTTCATTAACGCGGTCGCAGCCAAAAAATAGTGAACTGTGGTGCGGATAGAGGCTGTTTCTCATAGAAGTAACACTGAATCCTGAAGGTCCGTTAACCGGATAGAAAAAAGGATACTTTTCATTCTCAGCAAATCGATATTGGGTAAACAGACGGTTGTTGATTGAGACATCAATTCTATTACCAATTTTGACAGCGGTAACTTTATTCTGAGCAGTCAAAGGCATTGCCATTATCAGAATAACGACGGCCAGAAGAGAAGTCTTAATGTTTTTCATAGTAGCTAAGTGTTTTGGATATTTGAATTTTTAAAGAACATAAAGATACAAATTCATACCGAATCACGGATTCACAGAATCACCGAATCACGGATTGCTATTCTAAATATTCCTATCTTTCAATGCATAAAAACCTAAAGTATATGAAACGAATAGTAATTTTTACCTTATCCTTAATACTTTGTACTGCTGCATCATTTTCTCAAGAGAAGAGTTTGAAAGGCGACGGACAAGTATTTTGGCAAGAAGATTTTGATTGGGAAGACGCTAGCGCTGAAAGGGGATGGACATTACCAGAAGGGTGGATTATTGAGGATAACTCATGGGATGATACCGGATTTACCTGGGTATGGACAAAAGACAGTATGCAAGGACCACTTGCACATAGAGATGGCGGATATATTTTGAATTCTACAACAGGAGATAATGGTTTTCTGGCGATTGATCTTGATAGCCATAATGCCTATGTAGGCTTTACTGAGATGTTGTATGTAAACAGTTCCATTACTCTTCCGGTTATGGATTGCAGTTCTCATCCATCTGTTATTATTAGCCTGGAACAAATGTTTAAATATTTCAATAGTCCGAAAATGGCAATTGAAGTTTCAAATGACGATGGTGCTCATTGGGCTGAATTTGATCTTAAGATGGGAACAGGATCAGCAACAAATACTATGAATCTGCCTAATGATGAAGTGGCTTATTATACTGCAAACCTTTCTGCTGTAGCCGGAGGACAGTCAGCTGTGATTATCAAGATAACATGGGATGAATCGATGTTGTATTTCTGGATGCTTGACGATATTACTCTTCGTGAGGGATGGGATTATGATCTTAAAATGAAGCACTGGAATGTTGGGCTGGTTGATGAAAATATTGATGATGCCGCCGGATTCTATTATATGATGCCTAAAACTCAGATTCTGCCATTGGGATCATTTGAAGGAAGTGTTGTTAATTATGGAGACTATGAGTTGACAGATGTTCATTTAGATGTTGTTATTAATAAGAATGGAAATGAGGAGTTTAGCGCTAGTTCTGAAGCTGTTGGATATATGTGTTTTGGTGATCCTATTGATACTTTAGCGATTGAACAAACCTATACTCCTGTAGATTTTGGTCATTATGAAGTAATCTTCAGTATGCTGTCTGACCAGGATGATCAATTCCCTGATAATAATGTTAAGTCGCACTACTTTCATGTTACCGATAGTGTTTTTGCTCGCACACCTGACGTGAGTGAAGCAGATGAAAGTCCTTGGCGTAATTATTTTTATTTTACACATGAAGGTGATTTTATGGGTGTTGAATTTGATCCTATAGCAGATTGTGAAGCGAGTTCGATCTCAGCCTACATTTCAAGAGCTAATATTGATGCTGAATTTCGTTATGTATTATTGGAGATTATTCCGGAGGGTGATGACCTTACTATTGTTGAACTTATATACTCAGATATTATGTATGTAGACTCAACGATTCTTGAACAGGGATGGGTGACGCTACCCTTGGAGCATGATGGAATTGGTGAGGATATGAAGGCTGGCAGCAGGTATATTGCTGCAGTTCAGTTTTGGGCCCACATAGAAGAAGACGATCTTGCGAATAGAGATAACTCCTTTTGGCTTGGAAGTACAGAAAGCTATCCTGCTTCATCTGAAAAACAATGGGGATTTATGGAGCAAGATGGCGTTTGGGTGCAAGGATCAGACTACAGTAAAATGATTAGACTGAATATCAATAATCATGAGAATATCATTGATGGGCTTGGTGTTGAGAACAGCATGATCTCACTTGATCAGAATTATCCAAATCCTTTATCTTCTCAAACCCGGATTCAATATGAATTGGTTCAAGAGGAGATTGTGACTATTGAGATTACTGATATAACAGGCAGAATTGTTATGCTAATTGAAGAAGGCGTGAAACCTCGAGGCAAGCATGCTGTTCTGTTGAGTAATTTAGATCTTGAATCTGGTTTATATTCCTATACTCTGAAGGCAGGAAAGTCTGTCATGACGAGAAGAATGATGGTTTCGAAGTAGTCTTTCGAAGTTCCTATATTACATAGGGCCGGCGTAAATGCCGGCCCTTACTAAACTTTTTCCTATTTCTTAGGGTTCATTATGACTTCGACGATATTGGGATTTGAGAACATTTTTTTGGCAGTCTTTTTTATCATTTTGGCATCAATTGAGTTTACCAGTTTCTCATATTTTTCTATCGATAGAAACTCGTTGCCTGTCATTATCGTTCCCTGAATTGATCCCATCCAGAAACGGTTTTTATCAAGCTGCTCGTTTCTGAGCTTTATGAGTGATTTTTTCACTTCGTCAAGGTCTGCTGTATCCGGCCCTTTTTCTTTGATGGTATTTATCTCCTTCCAAACAAGTCCGAGAAGTTTCTCATGCTTCTCAGGATCAGTATCAAAGGAAATAGTTAGAGAGAATTTCTCTTCCGGTATACGACTCAAAGAACCTCCTACACTTACGCCATAACTTCCACCTTCTTCTTCGCGAATAGTCTCCATGTATCTCTTATCAAGTAGTTTGCCAATAATTGACACACTCAGACCATTTTTCTGATTGTAATCCATTTTACCAGAAAGCTTAGTGTAAATTGTAGTTTTTGGTACTTCCATGTCTCTGACGAAATGTACTGATGATTTGCCTTTTGCCGGGTACATGCTGTGATCAGTATAGTCCTCTTCCTCTGGATGCCCATTAATAGAACCGATGTATTTTTGTACCAGTGGCAGAGAGTGCTCATCCAGGTTTCCCACAATCACAAAAGTAAAGTCTCCAACATTTTTAAATCGATCTTTATAAACATGTACCGCTTTGTCATAATCAATTTGCTCAAGCATTTCTTTCGAGAACAAGATTGTTCTTGGATTATGATTTGAAGATAATACAGCAATTGTGTCTTGCATTGCTTGTCTGTTATCTGCTTTCAGGTTATCAACAAGAGTATTCATTTGGTTCATGAGTACCATGAAAGCTTTTTTATCGAAGCGCGGACTTACAAAATTAAGATAGCTCAGTTGTAGCATGCTTTCAAAGTCCTTCATATTTGAGGATCCTGAGAGTCCTTCAGTGTAATTATTTATATATGGACTAGTGTGGGCAATTTTTCCAGACATTTTCTTCTGTAGTCCAACCATATCAAAGTTCCCCAATCCGGAGTACTGTGCAAGGCTTGTGGTGAGGTCGGCTGAAGCCAGATCTTGCAAATCTAGTTTTGAAGTTCCGCCATAACTGAAGGCAGTCATGAAGATCTCATCTTCTGAATAATCAGTTTGCATTAAAACTACTTTGGCGCCATTTGCCAAAACATATCCTTTTGCATCTGATATTCCATCAATAGTGAATTCTTTGGTAATGGCAGCTTCAGATAATTCTTCGCTTACCAAGGGCTCATTGCCTGTCTCGTCGGTATAAGGTTCAATCTTCGTATATTTTACACTCTCAATTACACCTGTTAATTCTTCTTTCGTAGGATAAATTGTACCTTCTTTTTCAGGACCAGTAACTAGCAGAACCTGGTTGTTGTTGGGTTGAAGTTCTTTGGCAAAGCCATTAACGTCGTTTAATGAGATTGATGCTAATAATTCTTTTGAAAGATTATACTCAGTTTCGGCATCGAATACCGGCTCTCCTTGTAAGAAATGATTTCCTAACTGGGTTGCCCAGGCATCATTTGTAATTTTGTCTTTGTTCTGAAAGAAGTTGTCATATTGACTGACTAATTGTGCTTTCACTCTTTCCAGCTCACTTTCAGTAAATCCATATCGTTTCACCCTTTCTACTTCAGTGAGGATTTCTTCTAGCGATTTTGCTCCCATACCAGGTTTAGGAACAGCCTGAAGAACAAATGCTTTTGTGAGTCGCGACAACGGGAAGAATACTGGCTGTAGCATAAGACTGCTACTGTTAGGATCTTGTTGAAGTTCAAGTAATCTCATGCTAATCATAGAGGAATACAATTGCTCAAGCATGCTAATGCGGAATGTAGCGTCATTCTGAACTATTGGCATTGCTGATTTGTAAAATAATAGGATTGCCATATACTGAGCCTCTACGTCTGTAGCTTTTCCGAAAAGTATTTCATCATTATCTGGTATATTGAAATACTCTCTTTCAGGAAGGCCTTCTCGAAGAGGAATAGAAGAGAACAAGTCCTTCACTTTTTGTTCTACTTCATCGAGATCGACATCTCCAACTACAACAACAGCTTGTTGGTCAGGTCTATACCAGGTCTTGTAATAGCCCTTCAGTTCTTCGTATTTGAAATTATCAATTATTTCTAATTTTCCGATAACATCTCGTTCAGCATACTTAGAATCCTTATATAATACTTTTGAGGTTTGTGCATTCAAACGGAATTGCGAATTTCTTCTGGTTCTCCATTCTTCATGTATAACACCTCTTTCAGCCTCAATCTCTTCTGGTTGTAACAGGAGATAACCCGACCAGTCATGCAATACCAGCAGGCATGAATCCAGTAAACCCTCTCCATCAAGAACAGGAATATTACTCAGATTATAAACAGTTTGGTCTTGAGCAGTGTACGCATTGATATCATATCCAAACCTGACCCCATGCTTTTCAAGGAAATCGATGATCCCTTTTCCTTGAAAATGTTTGGTGCCATTAAAGGCCATGTGTTCAAGGAAATGAGCGAGGCCATCTTGTGAGTCATCTTCAAGTATAGCTCCTACGTTTTGAACAAAATAGAATGATGCTCTTTCCTTAGGTTCTTCATTGTGAAGAATGTAATAAGTCATACCATTATCAAGTACTCCATGTCTGACATCTTTATTGAGAGGGAAGGTTGTAGTTATTTGTGCAAAAGCTGCAGATTGTATTAGTAACAACGCAGTAAGAATTGCAAGATTGATTTTAAGTTTCATTGATATATATTTTCGATTTAAATCTAAAGTGCTTATTGCTCACAAAACTAATTATTAATTTTGCAATCTGCATTTTTCTTATCTTTGTCGCTTAATTTTCTGGATTCAATGATAATTCTTGATGAACCATACGTATCTGAGTTTTTACAACAGAGTCTTGTTGATCATAATATCCAGGTGATTATGACTCCGGTTGTTGCAGAAATGAACTTGCGTTCTGATCTCAACTTCATATCAGAGGGAAAAGCTTTAGAAATAATACAAAAGAATCCTGCAGAGCTACTGTATAGCAATTCTGAAAATGCTATTACCTGGATTAGTCGTAACCTTAGTTTTACTGATATTCCTGATAAGATAGATTTGTTCAAGGATAAGGTGAGATTTAGAGAGTTGATTAGTTCTCTATATCCAAATTATTATTTCAGATCATTGGAGATGAGCGACTTCGAAGGAATGAAAGATGTACCTTTGAATTATCCATTGATTTTGAAACCTGCGGTTGGGTTTTTTAGTATGGGAGTTTATAAGATTAACAGGAAAGAGGATTGGTTGACCATCAGATCTAAAGTGATAGAGGAGATAGATCAGCTTGTGCATCTTTATCCTGTGGAGGTTTTTAATTCAACAAAATTTATTCTTGAGGACTGTATCATAGGGCGTGAGTTTGCTATGGATGCATATTTTGATAAATCAGGAGAGCCGGTTATTCTCAATATAATGGAGCACTTCTTCTCTTCTGAGGAGGATGTGAGCGATAGGTTGTATACCAGCTCAGCAGCTATTATTCGTAAATTTAAAAATCCCTTCCATAAGCTGCTTGTAGAGATAGGCAAGCTAGCTCACTTGAATAATTTCCCTGTTCATGTTGAAGTTCGGATTACTGAGGATGACCAAATCATTCCAATAGAGGTTAATCCGATGCGCTTTGGAGGTTGGTGTACTACTGCTGATCTGGCTGGAATGGCCTATGGTTTTAATCCTTATCAGATGTATTTTTCTCAGAACAAACCAAATTGGGATAATATTCTGAAGGATAGAGAAGATAAACAGTATAATATTGTGATTCTGGATAATTCAACCGGAGTAGATGTGGCTGATATACAGTCTTTTAATTACGAAAAACTACTTGCAGATTTTTCGGGAATACTTGAATTCAGACCTGTGGATTTTAAAGCATATCCATTGTTTGGATTTTTATTCGTGGAAACAAATGCAAATGATAATAATGCTTTGGAGAGGGTATTGTCCTCAAATTTAAGAGAATTTATATGAATTTATCATTTTTATTTTATCGCGTTTTGATTGATCCTTTGCTGAATGGTTTACGTCATTCGATTAAAAGCCAGATTTCTAAGGGCTCTAGTTGCTTGGATATTGCTTGTGGTACCGGGTCATTGGTTTTTGCACTAAAAGATAAGTGTCAATCTGTAACCGGAATTGATTTGGATGAGCCCAAAATTTCTGAAGCTCAGCGTATTGTCGAATCTAAGGGCTTAGATCATTTGTCTTTTAGGGTTATGGATGCTACGAATCTGAATGAGTTTGAAGATGAGCAGTTTGACTTTGTTACCATGGCTATGGCGATTCATCAATTTGACCCTGAGCTTCGTGAAAAAGTATTACTGGAAGCTGTAAGAGTATCAAAGAAGCTGATTGTTGCTGATTATGCCTATCCTCTTCCAGCCTCTCCATCAGGTTGGATGGCTAGATTTATTGAGTCTATTGCAGGTGAAGACCATAGTCGGAATTTTAAGCATTACGACAAGAATGACGGCATGGAGCCTATTCTGAAGTCAATGAACCTATCATTTGAGTTAGCAGCGAAAAGAGGGGTCGGCGTCTTTGCGGTTTACGTTATAAGTGACTAGAGCGTCGAGCGTCACTATAGCGCCACTCCCATGTATCTATTTTCCCTACCTTCGTTCTATGGAAACCTCTGTGCTTTTCTACAATGTTGAAAACCTATTCGATACTCTTGATGATCCTTTAAGCAATGATAATGCTTTCTTGCCTGGCTCAGCATTGAAATGGCACCAAAAGAGATATGTGTTGAAGTTGCAAAGAATTGCCAGGGTTTTGAAGGAGGTGGAAGACCCAATGCCGGGAGTTGTAGGTTTGGCAGAGATTGAGAATCGGAGAGTCTTGCAAGATATGATAACTGCTTTGGAATTGACGGAAGATGAAGTAGGAATTGTTCATAGTGATTCTCCTGATAAGCGCGGAATAGATGTGGCTTTGCTTTACAGAAAGGACATCTTCCAAATTATCCATTCTGTCAATATTCCAGTCCGCTTCTCGTCAAATCCAAGAGATACAACAAGAGATATTTTATATGTTCAATTGAAGCATAAGAATTATTCTCCTCTTCATATTTATGTCAACCATTGGCCTTCACGAAAGGAAGGGATGAAAGCTTCACAGATAAAACGTTTTGATGTCGCTAAAACCCTACGAAAACATTTAGATTTATTACTATCTGAAGATCCTGAAGCTATGGTAATAGCTATGGGTGATTTGAATTGCACACCCGATAGTCCGCCAGTTTACCGGGTGTTAGATAGGAAGGGAAACCCGGATAATCCTCTGGAAAATATGAGCTGGGATACACATAACGCCAAATCAGGAAGCACTAATTATAGAGGAAAATGGCTAATGTTCGATCAAATGCTTGCAACTCCATACCTATTAAACTCTTCTCTGGATGACAA
Source organism: Bacteroidales bacterium (assembly GCA_023145515.1). Taxonomy (GTDB): domain Bacteria; phylum Bacteroidota; class Bacteroidia; order Bacteroidales; family UBA12481; genus JABHCC01. Next base: position 17,061 of record JAGLDP010000023.1, on the reverse strand, counting down.
AACAGGCTCTCCCTCTGTTAAACTACTGAACTTCAAAGTAGTATCCTTTCCTTGGATGCTGTTTTATAATCCAAAATACAAAGATTTCAGACCCAATAAAACCTATAGTGGGAGTAAGTATCATGGTGGATTCTCAGATCATTTACCTGTGAAAGCAATCTTGAGATACTAAGAGTGCTGACTATCAAATCACCAATCAGGATTATTCACAAACTTCAAATCTTTTGTAAATCGTCCTCTTCTGAGTGAATCCATGGCTTTGGGCGATAGTTGCATGTCAGGGAATTGGCGACTAAATTTTGATGCTACTATTCCGATAGAGTTTTCAAGATTTCCTTTAGTTGAGTTACGGGAGTCAAAGCTCGGACTATTCTCACTAAGAAACTGAGTTAGATCCTGATCTGCTGTTGAGATTGTAAGGATAAGCTCAAGTGGTTTTCTATATTCTACCAATTCATCCTTGTGTATTTGTGAACCAAAATATGCAAAAACCGGATCGCTGTATATTCGCGCCTTGAATCGATCTTGCATCCATTCAAGTTCTTCTTCAAATATACGTCTTGTGTAAGTTATCGATTTGGTATTTAGTTCTTTGACTTGATGCTCTTCTTCATAAATTAGCGTAAATGCAATTTCATAACTATATGCATTTTCAGAGGGAAGCCAAATAAATGAAACCGGGTCGTCGTAAAAATAGATACGTTTAGTGGCCCGACTTGGATATGTAACAAGCAGTTCGTTTATGAGATGTGTATTAATCAGAATTATTTCTGAGCCATCACCCAAATCAATACTTAAAGTGTAGGTTCCAGGATTCAGTTCATGTTCTAATTGATAAATTGGATTAGGAGATACTGGAAATATTCCTTGAACTCTTTCTTGTGATTCGTTCAGTTTGAAGAAGAAATTTTGTCTGGTTTTATTTCTTTCCAAGCTTATGACTGGCTTATCAAAAAATAAACGTCGCGGATCCTGCATCATTTCCCCAACACTTAATTCATCTGCAAAACTTTTACTAAGACGTACAGTATGAATAGTATCTGAAATATCAAAAATTGCATAAACCACAGGAATAGCTTCACCTTCAGAAACCATATTGATCTCCTCTGAACACGAGTATAGGAGTCCGATTATAGCAACGATGCCCCAACTAAGCCGCATACTCACGTTTATTTCCCCCATCCCATTTTCTCGCAATCTGAAGGATCTAAATCAAAATTCATTTCGATTTGAGTTCCTGTGACTGTAAAAGTTGAATCGATCATTTCTCCGTCTAAAATCATTCCTACCTCGTAGGTGGCATACATTTCTGCCATCATCACAAGATTACCAACCAGAATGAATAGTTCTTTCCAGCTTTCTCCTGGAATCCGGTAGTATCCTTGTATTGTGGGTAGGATTTCGCCGGCAGGACAAATAACTTTAAGCTTGGCATGAATCATCTGCTTATTAGTCTTAATCAAATGAACATCCCATGATTCAGGAGCATTCTTTATTTCAGGAACTTTTAAAATAAATGGATCAGTAACAAATAATGCATCCGGATCATTTCGCGTTACCCTCATTAGAATAGGCTTGTCTTCTAAAAACTCACTGTACTCAATTACTGGGTTTGAAAATGATAAATCGAATTCTCTTTGTTTGATAATCTCTTCTGTTTTCCAATCAAGCCAAGCCACTTTAATTGGTAATGGATCGCGGTTCAATGCATCATCTTTTGTGAAATGAATTGATCCTGTAAATTGAAACAGAGTAGATGTGTATTCTACTTTCTTGTCGATAGGACTTGCACATGGATTCTGAATGATTATTTCATCAGGACTAAATTGCAATCCGTCTTCTGTATTAACAGCCTGAAATACAAGTTTGATAGGAGTATTCTTTGGCACTGAGAGTTTTAGTGGATATGAAAGAGAATTGTCAGGAATTGAAATGGTTCGATTATGAATTGTTCTATTATCAGATTCGCGCAATACTAATAGTCTTATTTGAGAACCAGATCCTTCACCAAGTCTTTCAAATTGAATTGCACCTGATAACACACACGTTGTGGATGAAATCTGCATGTTCAACACTTGCTCCTCAGCGCAGTAATTACTAAACTCAACAGCAGGTGTTACCATAATGAAATCATTATCCAGGGTTCTTGCCTCTATAGTGCAGGATATAGGACGATTATCAGGTAACATAAACCAGAAATCATGTGGATCTTGACTTTCGTTTAATGAGAGGTTTAGTGTTTTATATGTTTCGTTTGTTTCAGCGTCTTTGATTCGCAGTCTGGCAAGTATGGGATAATAAGGGAAATCATTTTGAAGATAAGTTGTAATGCTTCCGGCAAAAGGGCATCTTAATGGGCGCAGATTAAGACTGCTTTGAAATCTGGTTTCTTCCTTTGATATGTTGACACTTGTTGGGTCAGAAATAAACTCATCATTGGTATTCAGGGCGCGTAACTGCAAGTTTACTTCCTCCTCAATTGGTGCAAAAAAGCTGAGTGGGACAGATCCTTCCTTGATACTTACTGGTATTCTGTGGATTATCTCATTTGTGCTATTAACTCTGACAATAACCTCTCCGGGAAACTGCTCGCTTAAGAATTCATGGACATAATTCAATTCTAAATTTCCTTCTATTTCACGGGTTTGCGATTCTTCTCCAGCCACAAAGTAACACAAGTGATTCAATGTTAAATTAGCGGAATAGCTAGTGTCAATGCGTTGTACTTCAGCTGCTTCGCCAATGACCCATGTTTGGGTACCTGGATTAAGTGACCATGTTTTGAGGTATTGATGCTGTTGAAAGCTGTTAGGAACTGTAAACTTCCACAATAGTTTTTCCGGACCTTTAAATTGTCGAATTGTATCTCCAAATTTTGATGTTAATTCGATTTGTGTCAGAGCTGCAGGATTAATAACCATCATGTTTTCATTACTACCGTCAAAAACACGAATAATATGTTTCTCCTTTAATTTAGTTGATTGAAAAGATGGATAATTGTCAACTGCTAGCAATAATTCAGTTTCAGTAACTTCTCCGTGCTGATTGATGAATTGCATCTGATCAGGGAATTTTAGACTTAAGCTATTATCAGGTGAAATAACTTCAAAGCTTTTATCAACAACACCAGACTCCAGGTTATTTAGCCAGAGTTTAAAACTTGTAGGTGCAGAGGGGTCAGCGGCCAATTTTGGCATAATAATCACATAAGTAAAATAGCCGGTATCACTTATGCTCAAAGAGTATTCAGACTCGGCAAATCCTGGTGCACTTGCATTTAGAGAAAAATTAATTGGAGTTTCCTGGCTTGGCGTATGTGGAGCAAATGGATTTATTGCCACACTTACTAGTCCGAATACAGAAGAGATAAACTCAGGATGTTCTCCTACCTGAGTTAATACTGCTTCTCCATGTTTTCCACCAAATTCAGCTTGTACTTGAGTTAGATCTTTTGTCCCTATTAACTCTCCTGTTTCAGCATCAACAAATCTAAAGGAAACAAAAGTTTCAAAAAGATCATAATTAATAATAATCTTAACCCCATCCATTGGATCAAAATCCTGACAAGCCATCAGAAAAACTAGAGAGAATATCAAAGAGATTCGTTTAAACATGTCAGGAGGTTTACGAAAGACTCAAAGATAAGCATTTCCCCAATCAATCAACTCGATTTTTGGCCTGCGACCTCAGACTTCATATGTAGAGCTCGCAGTATCGCCACCTCTTCCTGTCCAGTTTGTATGGAAGAATTCTCCTCTTGGACGATCAATCCGCTCGTATGTATGAGCACCAAAATAGTCGCGCTGAGCCTGAAGGAGATTTGCAGGTAAACGTTCAGATCTGTAACCGTCAAAATAAGTAAGTGCGCTGGTAATAGCAGGAATTGGAATGCCATTACTCAGAGAAGCAGAGCTTACTCTTCGCCAGCTATTTTGTACATCCATAACTTTCTTCATAAAATACGGATCTATCAGAAGGTTGTCAAGATCGGGGTTGAGGTCAAAAGCTTCTTTGATTTTGTCGAGGAATGCTGAACGGATAATACATCCGCCTCGCCACAATAGTGCAATTGCACCATAATTTAGCTCCCAGTTGAATTCTTTAGCTGCTTCGCGCAGCAAGGTGAATCCTTGAGCATAAGAAACTAATTTGGCTCCATATACAGCTTTTTCAAGATCTAATAGAAAGCCTTCACGCGAACCATTAAACTCAATTGATGGTCCGGATAATAATTTAGAAGCATTAACGCGCTGATCTTTCTGTGCAGAAAGACATCTTGAAAAAACAGATTCTCCGATCAGTGTCAAAGGAATTCCAAGGTCAAGGGCTGTTACTCCGGTCCATTTTCCTGTTCCTTTTTGTCCGGCAGTATCCAGAATCTTTTCTACCAGCGGCTCTCCATCTTCATCCCGGTATCCCAAGATATCACGTGTAATTTCAATCAGGTAGGAATCGAGATCTCCCAAATTCCAGGCTTTGAATACATCGTGCATTTCATCATGATTCATCCCAAGAAGATCTTTCATAATATGGTATGCTTCCGTTATGATTTGCATATCTCCATATTCAATGCCATTATGAACCATTTTAACAAAATGTCCGGCACCATCGTTGCCAACCCAGCTACAGCAAGGAGTTCCATCTTCTACTTTGGCAGCAATACCCTGAAAAATTTCTTTTACTTCCGGCCATGCTTTTGATGAACCACCAGGCATCATTGATGGTCCGAGTAACGCACCTTCTTCGCCTCCTGAAACTCCGGTTCCAATATATAACAAGCCTTTACTTTCTACATAGCTTGTTCTTCGGATGGAATCAGGATAGTGAGAATTGCCACCATCAATAATGATGTCTCCTTTGTCAAGATAAGGAATGAGCTGATCAATAAAATCATCCACTGGTTTACCGGCTTTTACCAAGAGCATTACTTTGCGTGGTTTTTCCAAACTGTTGACCAGTTCTTTAACAGAATATGTACCAATAAAATTCTTATTCTTACCCCTTCCGTTGATAAAACTATCCACTCTGGATGTTGTGCGGTTATAAACAGCTACAGTAAATCCTTTACTTTCCATGTTCAGCACCAGGTTTTCACCCATTACTGCCAGACCTATTAGTCCTATATCAGCATTTTTTTTCGTCATTCGTTTTTCGTCTTTTGTTTTTCGTCTTTTAAGAAGAGCTCAGTTTTCAGATAAGTAGAAAGTTTCAAGTTTCATGTGTCATCCTAAACTTGATTCAGAATCTGGTAAAGTTTTAAACCCAATCTTATTAAGGATGCTTTGTTTGTCTGACTGTATTGTGTAAGCCTTATACTCTCTTCGTATAGGATAATTTCCCCTTAGCTCTTCGAATTTTGTTGGATTTTTCCTTAATCTGTGATCATCTTCCCAGATGGGGTACGTATGTAATATTGCTTCAGCTAATATTTCCTGGTCAGATTTATCTTTTGGATCAATTACGATTCTTGGATTAGCAGGATTTGGAAGGCCTTCTGGCCTCCAGTTGCTTAGAGGTAAATCAAAATGCACTGATAAGGCTCTGACTATCTGCTGAGTACCATTTGCTTTGCCATCCTGAGAGTATCCTGCGATGTGCGGAGTAACGATGAAGCATTTTTCTAGCAATTCAAGATTTATTATTGGTTCATTTTCCCAGCAATCTATAATCGGGGCTTGAATATTACCTTCATGAATTGCTGATAGTAAGGCACTTGTACTGGTAACCTCACCTCTGCAAGTATTAATTAGCAAAACACCTGTTTTAGTCATTTTTATAAATCGCTCATCCACTAAATGGAAGGTCTTGTCTTTACCTTTTGGTGTTAGTGGAACATGAAAACTGATGATATCTGCTCTGGCACAAATGTCATCTAGCTCAGTAAATTCTTTTGTTCCCTCAAGTCTGGCTCTTGGAGGATCATTAAGAAGTACTTTCAGCCCCAATAAACTGCAGCTTTTCGCCACTCTGCTTCCTACATTACCAACACCAATAATGCCGATAGTTAAAGAATTCAATTTTTTTTCATGAGTCCTGGCCCAATGAAGCAAGGCTGCTGATACATATTGCTCAACAGAATCAGCATTGCAGCCTGGCGCATTTGTCCAGTTGATCCCATGTGACTCACATAATGCAGTATCTATGTGATCGAAACCTATCGTTGCAGTGCCAATAAAGGCTGCCTTAGTGTTCTGTAAGAGTTCATGTGTGCACTTGGTTCTGGTTCTGATCAATAAAGCATCCGCATCAGATATATCCTCATGAGTAATTTCTGACCCCGGGATGTATTGCATTTCTGCATAAGGTTCAAGAGCACCTTTCAGATATGGGATTTTATCGTCAGCAACTATCTTCATTTTTTGAATCTGTCTTTACTCGCCCATAAGCCCAGAGCGGGGTTGTCAATGTAATATAGTTCTTCTCCTCCTGACAAACGATTATAACCTGGCACAAGTTCAGAGAGTTGATATTTTTTTGAATACTCATCATAGTCTCCCCATTTAAAACCTACTGATTCTATTTCTTCACGACTGAGATTTCCGGTTTTTTTTCCGGGACAATAACGTATTGTGAAGCGGTTTTCTGATGATCCGTGTATCAGGTGAGCAGCCGCACTCAGGTTATTCATTAATTCGTCTTGTGTTTTTACGCCTTCAAGAGTGGTTTCAGTGCCTCTGTATCCATATTTGCGAATTAGCCTATCGATTTCTTTGTCTTCACCAAATTCGATCAACCCTGGTGCCATAACAATTAATTCCCCCTCGTCTGCCATCGCCATTCGTGTACGATAGATACTTTTATTTCCGAGCCAGGTGCTTTTAAACTCTTCAGGATCGAGATAAACCAGCACCTTATTGAGTGGTTTGTCAAGCATTTTGAAATTTTCCTTCAGAGCCAACACAGAAGCTTGATTAAAACACTCTTTATCAAACCCGGTGAAAAGTCCACTTACACCATCTGATCCGATTACTGTTAATGCATAAAAAATGGGTAGTTCTTTGGCGAAGTGCTCAGAGCCATAATCGAACATCCGACGTACAGGAGTGTCAGATTTACCCATCATTCTTTCCATGCCGTACACTGCACCAACGAAATGACTTTTATTGATGCCTTCTGCTCCTCCTGTTCCTACAAAAATATTCTTGTTGTGATTTGCCATACCCACAACCTCATGGGGAACAACCTGACCTATTGAAAGTATTAAATCATAGTTTCCTTCAATCAGTATTTTATTAACTTGTACTGGCCATGAGAAGTTAAGCTTGCCTTCAGTTAGCTCTGATACATATTGACCAGGAACCTCACCTAGTGTAATAACATCTGTTCTCCATTTATGAACAACAAACAAGGATTCAGGTACCTTCCCAAACATCTTGAGAATCTGATCAGAAGTCATTCCTGTATGTGTTCCAAGAGCAGGTAAAATTGCCTTAACTTTATCTCCATAATACTCCCATGCCCATTCTGTAAGCTTGCCGGCAAATGAATGATAGCGAGTAAAATCAGGCGGAACAATCAGTACTCTATCCCGGTTGCCAAGCCCATCCAAAGCAGTATAAAACTGATATTTAATTTCTTCTGGTGTCATCATAAAATATTCGATGTTTGACTTTGTGCTTCTTTAAGACGAATGATGAGAATTCAAGACCAGGGAGCCTTCTCAGGCAAATACTGAGAAAACTCTTCAATCAAACTCTCTTCATAAGCTCCTGCATATTCTCCTGCAAAGAACTTATCCATTCCTTCTTCGTAAAATCTCTTCCATGAAGCTTCTTCATGTCCGGGATTGATCGGAAAAAAAAGTACATCATTATTTTTTGCTGCTTTCAAATCACCAGGGGCGTCTCCAATCATCAGAATCTTATTGTCAGGATACTTCCCCTTGGCAGCTAATGCGATATGTTCAGTTTTTGTTCCATACTCTTGTCCGGCAATAACCCTGACGTACTGCTCTATATTATTTTCTTTCCACTCTCTTTCAAGAGCTTCTACCGGTGTTTGTGAAATGACGATAGCATCAGCCTTGCTGGTTAGTTTGATAAGACTATCTTTCATAAGTGGAAATGGTGCAATTCCATGAACCATTTCAGATACCGTTTGGTTAACTGCCAGAGACCATTCCAGAGCCCTGTCGATTACTGGATTTTTTACTTTGCTTGCATAAGCCTTGAGCACCGGGTTGCCTAATTGTGTTTCATTGTTTGTCCAATCAACAACCGCACTGATATCAGGCATTGTGAAATTTCTTAGTTTAACTTCAGGTCTTTCTTCTAAAAGGCGGAAGCTTTCTATGAGAGTTATAAATCGGTTTGCCCCTCGGGTTTTCGAATAAAGGTTTACAAACTCCCAGGCCTCACGGGCATATTTAGATATGGTTTGTAATCCCCAGTGTTTAATGACATTAGGACAAAAACATTCTTTGTGTTTAATCTCCATTGTGTCAAAAACACAGCCATCAGAATCGATGCCGATAAAAAATTCTTTTTTAGGATGAAGGGATTTTAGTTTGGTTTTTAGATCAGACATGAAGATAGTTTTTAGTTGTTATCGTCTTTCCTGAGCTCTGAAAACTGAGCTCTGAAAACTTAATTCATTCCCTCTCTGCCTGAGGAATATACTTGTTGAGTTTCTGCTTTGCAAAGATTGGTTCAAATTTTGTAAATCGTTGTATTCCGTTTGCTATTGGTACAGAAACCCAATCGTTTCCTATAAGCGGACGTACATAATCAAGGAATTCATCTTTTACGTCTACTCGGTTTTCTGTGATCCATTTTTCAGGAAAGAAACGTTCACTAAGAGCTACTTTTTCTAAAGGGACTTTATCGTATCTGACTGAATATATTTTGCCGGGGTTTCTCAATATCGTTGCCATCCATCCATTTTCACCACTTGCAGCAATTTCTGCAGCCTTTTTACCTACAAGATAAGCTTCATCCAGATCAACACCTGATGCATAAACCATTGAATGTCGTTGATCAGTACCCATTACCTGTCCGCGAGCTGCTCCTTTGGTTTTTAATCCATTTTCATTCAGATAATTAACTATTGTTTGCTGAGCTGATATTTTATTAGAACCAAAAGATGTATGTCCAAATGAATCTTTGACATCTCCGCTTGATCCCACATCAAATCCTTCACTAATAACTACCATACACCTTTTGCTGCGCACAAGCTCATCATTGACCCTGTCTGCCAGATCTTCTAATGTAAGTCCTGATTCAGTAAGATAAATTTGAAGTGGCATTTCCCTGTTGGGATCAGCAAGACGAGCGGCAGCAGGTATATATCCAATTTTTCTTCCCATTGCTTGCATAACTAAAACCGGATCTGCTGGTGATGATCCACGGTTTTCTTCATTAGCATTTTGGATTATATGCGACCAGTACTTAGCTACACTTCCATAGCCCGGAGTATGATCAATTAATTTGAAATCATTGTCTCCAACATCATTATCAATAGTTTTTGGCACCCCTACAGCAACCAGGTCAATTCCTTTTGTTTTTGCTAACTCACTTACTTTGAATGCAGTATGCTGTGAGTCGTTTCCTCCGATATAAAAGAAGTAGCCAATATTGTGAGCTTCAAAGACTTCCATGAGTCGATCAAAATCTTCATTCTGCTTGTCTTTCAGTTTATATCTGCAGGTGCCAATAGAGCCAGCAGCGGGTGTTGTTCTAAGAAACGCTATTTCGTCTGGATGCTGATCAGAGAGATTCAAGAGTTCTTCCTTTAAAACTCCTTCTATTCCATGCCATCCACCATATATGGTATCAAAGAGTTCAGGATAGTCGTGACAAGCGTCAATTATGCCTCTGAGCGAATTATTGATTACCGGTGATGGCCCGCCAGATTGAGCAATTAGAACATTCTTTTTCATTTGAATATCTATTTAAGATACAAAGATAGTGACATTTTCAGTATCCCGTGTGCGCACACGGTTATTTCTCCGCATCCTTTTTGTAAATTAGGCGTTTCAAAAATATGATTATGAGTAAAGAGAAGCCTTTGATATTGCTTACTAACGATGATGGATATAAAGCACCCGGTATTAGGCATTTGGTTGAAGTAGCAAGGAAGTTTGGAGATGTGCTACTAGTTGGACCGATGAAAGGACAGTCAGGGATGTCGCATGCAGTTACTCTTCATGAGCCAATACGTTTGAAAAAGATCAGCGAAGAGCCTGGATTAAGAGTTTATGCATGTTCTGGAACTCCGGCTGATTGCGTTAAGATTGCTCTTAATCAAATACTGGATGTGAAGCCTGATTTGCTATTGTCTGGAATTAATCACGGATCAAATTCTTCTGTTAGCTTGTTTTATTCTGGAACGGTAGCTGCTGCTGTTGAAGGTTGTATGAATAGTATTCCCTCAATCGCATTTTCTGTGGATAATCATTCAATTGATGCTGATTTTGGTTTGGCCATGCATTATGCTGAACCCGTTATCAGAGAAGCTCTAAAATATGGTTTACCCGATATTACTTGCTTGAATATTAATTTTCCGGATATTCCAAAGGATGATTGTAAAGGAATCAGAGTATGTCGACAAACAAGAGGAGTTTGGAAAGAGGAATTTGAGCATAGGGTGGATCCTCAGGGACGAGATTATTACTGGCTTACAGGATTTTTTAGTAATGAGGAGCCCAATGAAACTGATACTGATGAATTTCTGATACAACAAAACTATGCCGCCATCGTTCCGATTAAAGTAGACGTGACAGATTATGACGCGATTAGTGTGATCGGGGAGTGGAAGTTAGATAATTAGTCAATGAAGGATAGAATTAATAGAATGTGGGTTGGTACCTTATTTGGTATTTTGCTGCCGGTAGTGTGCTTAGTAGTATTTCAACAAATGAAGATTGATGATGGTAGTTTTTTGGATTTTTTGAAATCCAATTTCAAGATTGGTATTCTGACTCATTTTATCTCTCTTGCTGTAATTCCTAATTTGCTGTTGTTTTTTGGATTTTTGAATGCCAATAACTTTAAGGCAGCTCGCGGAGTGCTTTTATCAACCTTTATCTTTGCCTTTACTGTATTAATAGTAAGATTTTCCTAAAAATGAAATACTTTCTTATTGCAGGTGAAGCGTCTGGCGATCAACATGCTGCCAGATTAATGGAGGCTCTGGCGAGGAAGGATTCTGATGCTCATTTTTCTTTTCTGGGTGGCGATGAAATGGAAAGGGTAGGCGGAGTTGCTAAGGTGCATATTCGTGAGATGGCATTTATGGGGTTTACTCAGATTTTGACTAAGCTCGTGCAAATCAGAAAGAATTTTAAAATTGCCAAAGAAGCAATTCTTAGATTTAAGCCTGATGTATTAATACTGGTTGATTATGCTGGTTTTAATCTAAAGATGGCAAAATGGGCAAAAGCTCATGGTTTTGTCGTTCACTACTATATAGCTCCTAAGGTTTGGGCATGGAATACCGGTAGAGTAAAGAAACTGAAGGTCTATACCGATCATGTTTTCTCAATTCTGCCATTTGAAGAAGCATTTTTTCAGAAGCACCAATTGAGAAGCACCTATGTTGGTAATCCTGTTCTTGAGGCCATAGAGACAAATATCACAATCCTCTCTCAGAATAGTCGAGATTCATCAAGAAAGATTGCAATATTGCCTGGTAGTCGTAAACAAGAAATTGAACGTATTCTACCTGTTATGCTATCTGTGTTGAATGATTTTCCTGAGTATAGATTTATTATCGCCGGGATGTCTGTCCACAAAGAACTTTATAAGAGCCTTATTCCTGATTCAGATCGAATTGAATTACAGCTTGATAATACCTGGGAGGTGCTGAATGATTCATCTGCTTCTCTGGTTACATCCGGTACCGCAACTCTTGAAACTTCGCTTTTGGGTATTCCTCAGATAGTTTGCTACAAAACAAATTATCTGTCTTTCATAATTGCTAAAAAACTGATCAAAGTTCCATATATAAGTCTGGTCAATCTGATTCTGAACGGACCGGCAGTTCCTGAGCTGATTCAATCAAATTGCAAGCGCTTGTTTTTGAAATCTAACTTAGACATGATTCTCCCCGGAGGTGTTAATCGTAATGACCAACTCAGCATAACTAAGGTATTACGTAAGGAACTTAGTTCAAAACCAACTGCAGATAATCTTGCATCCTTGATTATTAGATTGTTAGATGAATAGAGGGGGCTCGTAAAAATTGTATAAATTTGTAGCTCGAAAAAAATTATTGCTTAAGTCTATGTTTACACTTTTCAGAAGGGAAATTAGCAGCTTCTTCAGTTCATTAACCGGCTATGTCGTTATCATCGTTTTTTTGATTATGAATGGATTATTTCTTTGGGTTTTTCCCGGAGAGTTTAATGTTCTGAATGCTGGATATGCTAGTCTTGATTCTATGTTTATCCTGGCTCCATGGTTATTCCTTTTTCTTGTACCAGCAGTTACAATGCGCCTTTTCTCGGATGAAAAGCGACAAGGAACTATTGAGTTACTATTTGTCAGACCACTATCTGACCTTCAGATTATTCTAGCCAAATTCTTTGCCGGATTAACTGTGGTTATTCTTTCATTACTACCTACTTTGATTTATTATTTCTCAGTTTATCTGATGGGGAATCCTGTGGGTAATATTGATTCTGGTGGTTTCTGGGGTTCTTTTATCGGACTATTCTTTCTTGCTTCAGTATATGTTTCGATTGGTTTGTTTACCTCCACTATATCTGATAATCAGATTGTTTCCTTTATTCTGGGTGTATTGATCTGTTTTATTATTTTTGTTGGTTTTGATTACATCGGGGGACTAGGATTATCGGGAGGGTTTCAGAATTTTATTGAAAGTCTTGGGATTTCTCACCACTATAATTCAATGGCAAGAGGGGTTTTAGATACCCGCGATGTTATATATTTTCTATCGGTGATATCTATTTTCACCCTTTTCTCTAAAATTGTTTTGGAAAGCAGAAAGTGGTAGTTATGAAAAAGAGACAAGTAAGAACTCAAAATATTATTCAGCTACTTCTCCTGCTTGTAGTAGTTGTGTTGATCAATCTTATATCACATTTTGTGAACCACCGTTTTGATTTAACCCAGGAGAAGAGATATACACTGGCACCAACCACAAAAAATTTCCTCAAGGATCTTGATGATGTAATATATGTGAAGATCTATCTGGAAGGGAATAATTTGCCTGCCGGATTTCGTAGCTTGCAAAAAGCTACTGCCGAACTGATGGATGAGTTTAGGGTATACTCTGGTACGAACCTTGAATTTGAATTTATCAATCCATCTGAAAGTCCTGATCCAACTACCAGAGATGAAATTTATCAGCAATTGGCTGGTGATGGAATGATGTATTTTAATGTAACTGTAGATCTGGATAATGGTTCAACTGCAAATATCCCGGTGTTTCCTTCAGCAATGATTAGCTACCGTACTCACGGACAGCAATTTGACAGACCAGTGAATTTCTTTCAGGGCTCAAGTTCAAATAAAATCAATGATGAAACGATAAACCGTGCTATAGAGAGTTTGGAATATGAATTTATTTCAGCTATGCGTGTGATTTCCAGAGAAATGGTTCCTAGAGTAGCTATGATAACCGGCCATGATGAACTAACAGAATTGGAATCGAATAGTTTGTTTATCGCCTTATCAAGCTTTTACAGAGTTGAATATATCAATATTGAAAACCAGTTGAATGCCTTAGATGAATTTAATGCGATCATTGTGGCTGATCCAAAATCCTCTTTTTCAGAGCAGGATAAATTCATCATTGATCAATTCATCATGCGAGGAGGAAAAGTCTTGTGGATGGTGGATGCCGTGAAGGTTGATATGAACGTATTAGCTGATACCAATGAAGTGATGAGTAGTAGTAATGGAATTAGCTTGGGAGACATGCTCTTTGATTATGGCGTAAAGGTAAACTCTACACTGATACAGGATATTCAATGTGCTGCATTACCGGTGAATTCTGCCAGCGAAGGTCAGGCGCCTCAGTGGCAACCTGTCCCATTTTTTTACTTCCCGCTAATTTCTCCAAATCAGGAAAATCCGATTACAAGGAACCTGAATATGATAAAAATGGAATTTGTTAGTCCTTTGGATACTGTGGGAGAAGATCCTGAGATAAAAAAGACAGTTCTGTTATCTTCCTCAAATCATACGCGTATTAGAAGGCAGCCCGTCAGAGTTTCTTTTGATGATGTGAATGAAAGGCCTGATTTAAGTCGCTTCCCAATGCGACATCTACCTGTGGCAGTTTTGCTTGAAGGAAGGTTTAATAGTTTTTATCAAAACAGGCTGGCAGAACAATGGACAGAGAATGAGTTTTATGAGGTTTTAGACAGTAGTCAAACACCTACTAAAATGATAGTTATTGGAGATGGAGATGTTGGTCGTAATTATGTCTCGTATCAAACCGGACAACCCAGGCCGCAAATGCTTGGTTATGATCGTTTTTACAAGTATCTGTACTCCAACAAAGATTTTCTTTTGAATTGCATGAATTACCTTCTTGACGATGTTGGGGTAATGGGCGTTCGCTCAAGAGAAGTTCAGCTTCGCCTGATGCAGTATGAGGAAATTACAGAGAAGAAGTTAAAATGGAGATTAATAAATCTGATAGTGCCAGTTGTTCTTGTCCTGATTTTTGGGATTATTTATAGCATTATCAGGAAAAAGAAATACGCTAAGAAAATTATAAATTGATGAAAAGAAGCACTCTGATACTATCCCTCATTGTTGTCGCTCTGAGCATTTTTGTCGTTATCCTAATGACCAGAGATCGTTCTGGAACTATTAAGAAGGAATTACGTGATTTCTCAGTTCAGGATACTGCATCTGTAGACAAGATATTCATGGTTACCAAGAGTAATGACCAGGTTGTTCTTACTAGAAATGGGGTAAGCTGGATGGTTAATGATAAGTATGTTGTAAGGAGGGAAGCAATAGAACTGTTATTAAAAACTATTCATAGAATCCAGGTAAAAGCTCCCGTGGCAAAGTCAGCTTTAGATAATGTTGTAACCATGCTGGCTACAAGAAATACTAAGGTGGAGATTTATATTAAGGGTAAGTTAGATAAAACCATTTATATAGGCGGCCCTACTCAAGATCAAATAGGAACATTTATGATGCTAGAAGGTTCGTCAGTTCCTTTTGTTGTTCATATACCTGGTTTTATTGGTTACTTGAGTACACGATTCTTTACAGATGAGAAAAGCTGGAGATCACCACTTATTTTTAATTATAATTTTGACGAAATAGCGTCAATAAAATCTATTAATAACGATAATCCGCTTGGTTCATTTATTCTCAATAAGGAAAAGAACCGCTTTGATATGCAAGCGCTTGAAGGTGAGCATGCAGCTCAGGTTATAGATACTCTTGCAGTTAAGTTTTTTGTTTCAAATTTTGAAAGGGTTGCCAGCGAGTTTTTTGCTGATGAAATGGAGTCTGAGATGATGGACTCACTAAATATGGCTACTCCTTTTCATGTGCTTGAACTAACTGATATTTCTGGTAAGGTGACAAAGATAGAGGCACATCGAAGATTTCCTGTAGGACAGGCTGATCCGGAAGCTCCACTACAAAAATATGATTTGGAACGTATGTATGCCAGAATCAATGGCTCTGATTGGGTTGTAATCCAGTATTTTGTTTTTGATCAACTTTTCAGAGAACTCCAGTTTTTCCTTCCGATGAAGTGAGGATAAATTGTTATATTTGAATTTAATAATCAGACATATGAAATTTGTTGCTTCCAGTACCGATCTTCTTAGTCACCTGCAGGCTATTAGCCGCGTGATCAGCACTAAAAATACATTACCGATTTTAGATAACTTTCTGTTCGAACTTCGTGGTAATGAATTGGTTATTACTGCATCAGACTTAGAGTCAACCATGATTACCACAATGAGCTTAGAGAATACCGATGGTGAAGGTGTGGTTGCGATTCCTGCAAAAATCCTGATAGACACGCTCAAAGAATTTCCTGAACAACCATTAACTTTTGAGATAAATATGGATTCTCTGGGAGTTGATCTTGTCTCTGAGAATGGAAAATATAGCATTGTTGGGAAGCCGGGTATGGATTTTCCTCAACTTCCCCAGCTGAAGGAAGACCAAACCACGAGCTTAAATTTCACTGCCGACCAACTTCTAATGGGAATAAACAAAACTCTATTTGCTACAGCAGATGATGAGTTACGTCCTGTGATGAATGGTATTTTTATTGAACTAGGCCTTGATTGTGTGACTTTTGTTTCTTCAGATGCTCATAAACTTGTCAGATATAAAAGACTGGATGCCAAATCTGCTCAGGAAGCATCATTTATCTTGCCTAAAAAGCCTGCGAACCTTTTGAAAAATATTCTGCCACGTGAACAGAATGAGGTTAGCATCGCTTTCGATGACAAGAATGCAATTTTTTCTTTGTCAGACTATAAATTAATTTGTCGTTTGGTTGAGGGCAATTATCCAGGGTATGGCGCTGTGATTCCTGATAATAATACTAATAAGCTCTACATTGACAGGCTAGAGCTCTATAATACATTAAGAAGAGTTTCTGTTTACTCAAATCAGGCAAGTAATCTGATTAAACTAAAGTTGAGTGCTAACGAATTGGTGATTTCAGCCCAAGATATTGATTATAGCATTTCTGCCCATGAAACTCTCAACTGTCAATATGGAGGTGATCCGATGGAGATTGGCTTTAAGTCTGTTTTCCTGATAGAAATACTATCCAATATTAATTCTGATGAAGTTGTTCTTGAGCTATCAGATCCTACCAGAGCTGGCCTCCTTCTTCCTAAGGAGTCAGATCAGGAAGATGAGGATTTATTGATGCTCCTTATGCCAATGATGATCAATGCATAATTTAAATCTTTCTAAGCCCATTGTCTTTTTTGATATCGAATCCACGGGCGTAAATGTGGTTACAGATCGTATTGTCGAGATATCCTTTCTGAAGGTTTTTCCCAACGGAGAAGAAGATGTTAAGACCATGCGCATTAATCCAACAGTTCCTATTCCTCTTCAAACAACCGAGATTCATGGTATTAGAGATGAGGATGTT
>JAGLDP010000022.1 GCA_023145515.1 Bacteroidales bacterium | reverse complement strand
TGTTGGAGTTGGGTTTTCATTGCTTCAAGCATAAGGGATAGAATTTCAGATAATCATATAAACTTAAGAGATTTTTAAATGGATATGGGATTGGGCAGACTATTTATGGATTCGTTCCCAATCCAGTTCCATTATGAAGATCTGCCTGAAATTTTTCCCACCGGCATCTTTCACTATTGTTCCTGATGCATCTTGTGTTGGAATAGGAATGATATAAGCCAGCATATTCCCATCTGGTGAAAGCACTAATTGATCTCTTTCTAATTGGTCATTGCTTAATTTGATTGTTTCACCAAAATTGAATCTTGTTCCAACATAAGATGCCATTACATCTCCATTACTAATGTAAAATATCCATTCACCTGATGGATGCCAACGAATAGCAGAAACCTGATCTTTAAGGTAAGTGACCTGTACGGGTTCTTCCTCTGATCCATCCGATTTAATTATAAACAGCTGGCTGACAGCGGCTTCATCCTCAGAAGCGAAAGCGACTAATTTCCCATCAGCCGAGCCTCGGGCAATCCCGGTAACATTCATGCCGTGGGTAAGTCTTCGTATGCTTATGCCCTCAGGTGCTTCAGGATAATCATTTTGTGTGCCCGACCATGATGTAGTTATATCAATATCCATTGGAATATCAGCAATAAACAGATCATTATCATAATCGCTGCCATTTATGGCCCTCACCTTCCCAATAAAAGCGCGCATGCTCCCTTCAGCATCCACCCAGGAATCGCCATAAGCTTTTTCAATCTCTCCGGCTTTTGAATGGTCTTTCCTGGCTGGTTTTAATATGATAGAGAAATAGTGAGTGTATCCCTCAGGAGTTTTTTCATCAGGCTGCATGAACCCAATAGTCCTATCATAATCCTGAACAAGAAAATCATCGTATGTAAATCCAATACGATTACCTTTTCGTGTATATTCGTGACGGTGAGTACCTCCGCGGTGTGCACCGTGAATGGTAGTGTCATTGAATACATCCCTCAGATCAATCCTGACAAATGTTTTGTTTCCTTCTCCATCAACTTCAACAGCTGTACGGTTTCGGATATTATAGTATCCTCGCTTTTCAACTTCATCAAGATCAGGGCCATGAATAAAAACAATTTTGTTTTCAATGGGATGATAAGATGCTGCCGCTACTCCCGGGGCAGCTTCTTCTCCTGATACAAATGGAGGATCCCAAAGAACTGTCTCTATCCCGCTTGAAATTTCAATTTTCTCAATTGATTTCGAGTTTGCCAGGTTTTCATTATAAATAGTTCCTCTTGTATCATAGCAAAGGAACCGGCCATCCGGAGAGAAATTATCGTTGTTATCAAGTGCATGAGTTTTTGGTGAAAAGCTTAACTGTTTCTCGGGCATCTTGACAACAAGGAGTTTTGTGTTCATGCAAGCAGACATTAATATCAATGGTAGAAATAGTATTGATAGTTTCTTCATTGCTTATTCTGCCGGACTTATTACACCAGCATATCTTCCTGCCCAATAAGGCAATAAATAAATATATGGAGGATACTCTTCCCTACCCCCGTTTCCACCATTATTCCGATATGCATTGTTATGCAAATGCATTGGTCGTTCATCTCTTGGCAATACTTCAGTATATTCTTGTCGCCTGAAATTAGGCTCAACTTTTGTCAAATCCTGCCTGTGACTATTATCAACATTCCATGATATAAGATCCATTGGAAATTCCTTGAGCCACCATACCGACTCATCCAGGTCAAAATCCTCGCCACCTGTTAGGAGATATAAGAAGTTCCACAAAGGATTCTTTTCTGATCTTTCAACTTCCCAATGGCTTTGCGATGATTTGAAAAACTTCTCTTTTAAATCATCATCAAAAGCATAGTTTACAAAAGCAGGTATTGTTAAAAAGTACATTTCATCGTCTGAGTGATTCCATGTATCACTAAGTGACTGGCCTTCAACCTCTCCGACTACTGTAGCCAGACGGCTAGCATTTTCATCATAACCGTGGTCTTTCATTAGCTCCTTAGCTTTCTCCTTATAAATATCCTCTCCAGTAAAATGATAGGCAGTTTGAAGAAATGCAAGAATCAGGGTAGAATTCAAACGACGGTCACCTACGGTTATTGGAAAGCTGTTAACATATTCAGGATTCCACCTTCCCCATTCTGTCCTTTTTCCATTCCAGGTAACCAGATACCAGTCATGCTCAATAATATGGTCCATCTCGATTTTAATCTGATGTATAGCCCGATCTCTCCATTCCTGATCGGGTGCTATCTCTGCAAAAAGAGCATAAACAAAAAAGTGTCCGCATGACTCATCACTGCTTGTGGTTGACTTCCACCTCCAGCGCTCATCTTCAGTTAATCTCCAAATCTTTTCATCCTCCGGCATATTTGGATCTGTATCGCTCGACTGGTAACCGTCGATCTCATAAGTCCTTGCCGGAAATCCTTTAATACCGCTAATCTCTGTGAGGCGTTCCATTGCTTCAAAAGCTTCGTAAGCGTTCTGCAGAGCATCATCTGATTTTGTTGAAGCATACCGAAAAAGCTCACCTGCCAGGTACATTGATGTCCAAAGACCATCATTATCTGTATCATGTAATACAGCTGAAGAAAGATCACCCGGTATCATCAGGCTTGTTTCTGCACCAAAGCCATAGCGAACATGTCGCAGCCGTTGTATTTCCTGAAAATATTCAGCTTTTTCAGCCAGCGTCATCTCAGTAAAATTGATTTTACTTAAACCATTCTCAGTTAGAACTAGTACGCTTTTATCAGGTCCCTGGAAAATATCTCTTACACAATCATCAACCAACCAGCGTTTTGAAGCATAATAATTGAATTTATCATCATCTCTTAGCATGAAAGCCCCTTTTGTTGACCCAAACCAAAGATTCCCATTTATCTCTCTAACACATGATATATTTGGATGAGGGAGTTTATTATTCAGGGGGGAAATCTCATTAAAAGTTTCTGAATCCAATGTAAAATATCCATTATCAGTGCCAATCGCTATCTGACTATTACGTTCAATAAGTGCCATAGAAGATAAATGTTCACCTACCAATATCTGTTTCAACTGTTTTGCCTCAACATCCAAAGAATAGACAGCACTTTTTGCAAGAATCAGAAACTGCTCATGCAATGAATCAAACAGAAGTTCCAGTGGCTCAAAATCATCCGGAGATTCTTCCCATACCAATTCTGAATTCATGAATAAGGCCAATTTTCCAGAGGCTGCTATGAGGGCAGAAAAATCATCCCCGATAGCAAAGTGGGTGCATTTGTCAATATCATGCTCAAAATAAAATTTCCCTGCCCATGCATTACTAAAAACCTCTTTATCAGTTAAATAAACGAACTGATCCTTATATGAATTGAGAGAAATTATTTTCATTTCGCTTAAAGGACGATAAAGCTTATCAGCTACTAACTTTTTCTCCCAGGGCTGCAATAAACCACCAGAAGAAAGAATCTCAATTTTCTTATTTCTGTCACTTCTCACCTGCAGAAGCTCGGGTGTCACCCCATCCAATTGAATTTCAAATTTCTCCGCATAATCCTGAACATAAGGAATATCATTATATATCAGGGTATTCTTCTGAGAATCAGGACCTGTACAAGCAGAAATAGATAGTATTAGTCCAAAAAGCACAAATCTCAGCATATTAATCTCACCTGCGGCTGTTATAATAGTTTTTATCATATCAACGACTTTTAGTTATTTATGGTTTAATTCAAATGAGTCAAAGACTCCACCATGGCTTCCATCACCATTCATTTTTACAGCCTTGTATTTAAGATTCTTTCCATCAATCTCAACAACAATATAATGGAATAGATAATACTCTCCTTCGTCAGTTTCATCGTTATCGCGAGTAGCCTTATGATCGGGCAGGTCAATTTGCTCCCATTCCTTGTATTTATGATTATCAAGGTTTGAGCCTCCTCCTCCGGCAATTACATATACAGCATTATTACCCTTTCCGGTTTCCGGATCATAAGGCGGATGAGGCAATCCCCTTTCATAATCATGTGTATGTCCGGCAAAAACTATATCCACATTATTGGCTTCGAAGATTGGCACTATTTCTTCCCTGAGCAAAGGCTCACCATCATAGTATCCACCCGACCAGCATTCAGAGTATGGAGGTTGATGCAAAAAAACAAATATCCATTCGCTCTTCTCCTGAGCCTTTTTTACATCATTCACCAACCAGTTATATTGCTGACTATCAGGTGATATCCGTTCACCATCCGGAGAATCAGCCTTATTGGGATCCAGGAAAATAAAATGTGAGTTACCGTAGTCAAACGAGAAGAAATACTCAGTACTACCGGTTGTATTTACCGGGTTATGAACTCTTTCTTCATACGGCGGCACAATTCTGGAATCCTTATAGCCCCCATATTCATGATTTCCTATTGAAATATATGTAGGCACATTGCCACTTATATGACGCAAAGGGTAAAAATGTTCATCTATCCACTCGTTCAGATTGACACCTGTTGTTACTACATCTCCAACATTTGCGATAAAATCAGGTTTTTCATCAATCATCAGTTTTCCTAAATTCTCATGTACCCTGGAAAGGGTTCTGCTATCACCATATATAATGAACTTTAATGGCTCATCTATTGACTTTTTCGTATGGAATGAATATACCTGGCTCGATAAGTTCCCAACATGAACTTCATAGAAATAGTTTTGATCCTTTTCTAAACCAGATAGTGTTACTTCATGCATAAGAGAAGGAATAGATTCTTCAATCAAAGTACTGCCAAGCTGCTTATCCTTACCATATAGAACTTTACCAAACGAAGGATAAACGGTTTCCCACATTATGGTTATCCCATCCTCCTCCACCGCTTGGAGATAGGGAGGAACCATAAAGGCAGGAGATTCTGCAAGCCAAACCTCACTAACATTCAATTCATTAGCCACATCCATGAGTACTGTAGCTAAATCATTATTTTGGTCCAACTCCTGTTGAACGAATTCTGCAAACGAATTTAAAAGAACCGGATCAGGCGAGGGATGTCTTTGATAATAACGATCCATGCGATCTAATCTCTGCATTAATAAATCAAAGTTTTTTCTCACATGATAGGCCTCTTCAGTAATCAGAGTGGCACTACGTAAAGAACCTGTCCCCCAAATATTCTTTACTTTCACAGCCAGTAATCCCGGTTCAGTGATATTCGCTTGTTCTGTCAGAATTACATTTCCCTGAGCTTCCTGAAATTCCTGCAACAACTGTCCCAAATACCAGATTTCTCCTCGATCATTTGCATTCATCAATAGGCGTAATCCCCTTCCTTCCACCTGAAAACCATTAATTTCTTTTGGCAGCTTAAGCAAAAGTCTGTACCAGGCATCTTCCCTAACCCCACTCCAGCTATCACTTATTTTTATCAATTCCCAATTTTCATCATTATAAGAAGGCAGTGCTGCATCATCATCAGCAAGAAAATCTCGCTTCCAACTCTCCAATTTTATACCTGCCTGAGGTTTACGAATTTTTAAATTGTCGATTGCTTTTACAAGCTTGCCATAACCTGCCGGCATTCCAATCAGGTCTGCCATGTAGAAGCGACAGTTATATCCACCATTTTGAGCTTTTACTGCAATCTCAAATCTCTGGCCTGCTTTTGCTGATTCCACCAATACACCCCTGCCACTTCTTTCACCTGCTTGAAAAATCTTTTTCCCATCAACATATACTGTACCAACAGGAGCTACATTTACGAGTAGTATAATATCAAGTCCATCGAAATCTTCTGGTATTACCACTTCTTTTTTAAACCATTTTATTGAATTATCCTCCCACCATTCATTGTTTAAAGTTTCATTTTGCCAAATAGATGGATTGCTCTCATATACCTGATCAATAGTTAGATCACCAGTATGCACAAGCCATTCATTTAGGACGATAACCGGATGGGGATAATTAGTCTGAATTACAGGCTCCGTTTGAGCTCCTAGCCGAACACTCAAAACAAAAGGGATTATTACTACTACTACTAACAATTTCAAAATTCGCATTGTATTCTTAGGTTTATTATTCTTTTATCCAGTCGCCAGAAAAGGCAACATGCTTTATTGTCTTATTTTCTGACAAACTAAATGAGTACGAAACATGAATGACTCCATCTTTAGTTTGAATAAGCGAAGGATAAGAGAAGGAACCTTTTTTATTTTCCATCTTCTCCAGGTGCCTTGTCCACTTCCATGTTTCTCCTTCATCATCAGAAAGACTCACTGCCAGACTGTATCTTCCATCTTCGATATCATTATAAACAATTATCCATTCTCCATTTTCAAGAACGATTGCTTCAACACTAGCTCCGGGATTAAGGAACTCTGTATCTGTTGCATAACTCCATGAATGTCCGTTGTCAGTTGAGGAGCTAATCTGAATTCGTCCCGGTTCATCACCATTATCGCGCATATATGCAAGCAGGTCACCATCTTTTTTTCGAACTATACTTGGCTGAATATTTCCTCTGCCAACAATTGGTAATCCGGCTTTCCAGGTCTCTCCCATGTCATTTGAGACTGCTACCAAAGACATATTGAATCCATCAGAATACAGAGGCAAAAGAATTTTGCCATCAGGCATTTGAATGGGATGCGTTCTTGTCATCCATCCGGTCTCTCTTTTTGCCGGATCCTGAGCAGCCTCATGGATTAGGGTCTCATACTTAGGTGCATATTCAGCCCAGGCAACATCCAGCATGTTTGATTCTTTGAATTTATTCTTTATTGTCTCAGCAAATTCAGCACCAGGCTTCAATAATATCACATCCTGCCAATCCCATTCAGGAGCGCCGGAGCTTTGATAATTAGATGAAATTCTGGTTTTCAATATAGATCGTTCCCATTTGTTAGCCTGTACCACAATCCAGAATAGATGTAATCGATTATCCTCATCAATAAACAATGTTGGGTTACAATCAGGATGACCAGGAGTATCAGCCATTAAAAATGGTTTACTCCACTCATGATTTTTTTTGCTATACCGCGCACCATTAATTACTACATCATTAGCTTTACGTTCTCCTGATCCTTGAAACCAGCAGCAAAGCAGATCACCTTTTGGCAATTCAATTATAGAACTACTATGAACATGCAAATCCTGCAGAGGGAAAATATACTTAGATTCAAATTGTGCTTTTAAGGTAGCTTGACTCATTCCGAATCCAAGAATAAGGATCAGGATGAAGACTGTCTTTTGAGGAATAAAGCTAGAATCTGTTGTGTGCTCCTGGTATTTCATATTGGTGTAAAATCATTTTAGGATGACTTTAATACTCTTCGATTTGCGAAAGCAAATAACAAGGCCATAAGAACTAATCCTAGAGTGCTAAAAGCCCCTATAATAATGGGATCTATATTACACTCTAACCAAGTAAGGTTATCTGGTAAGTCTCTGAAAAATGAGCCCCAAATGATAATTATAAGACTGAAAATAACTGAAACAATACCCTGAGACTGCTTAATCTTAATGTTAAAAATACTCAATAGGAACAAACCAAGGATACCCCCACCAAAAATACCGGCAATTATCCACCAAATATCAAGAGCACTTTGTGCATTAATAAGAAAAAGCGCAAACGCAATTCCCGCAACACCCCATACAACAGTAGTGAGTCTTAAGAAAAGAATGCTACTTTTCTCAGAAGGATTCGGTCTGATATATTTTTTATAATAATCAATAAAAAGTACCGTGGCAGAACAATTCAGTGCAGAATCAATAGTGCTCATTGATGCTGCTAGTATTGCAGCAATAATTAAGCCCTTAATTCCAACAGGGAGCTCTGTGGCAATAAAGTGTGGGAAAACCTGATCTCCCTTAGTAACAGCCTCACCAAGAGCATTTTCAGCTCCTGAATAAAAAGCGAATAAAGAGGTTCCTATATACAAAAACATAGCTGTGAGTGGTAGATAGATTAACATCGCAATCCATACTGACTTCTTAGCTTTTCTTTCATCGGGCACAGAACAATATTTCTGTGTATAGTTTTGATCGGCAACAAGATTCCTGATATTCTCCGTTACACCATAAATAATCATAACCCAAATAGTTCGGCTCTTCAATGACAATGAACTATCACCAAAGCTGAACTTATTTGCATCAAATGCATTCTGAATCAGGAAGTCAGGCTTTGCAAAAATATCTTTAGTAAGGATAAACGCGATGAAAAGGATACCCCCAATCATGATTACCGACTGCACAACATCAGTCCATATCACAGCCTCCATTCCTCCCATTAGGGTATAAACAATGGTTATGATACCAATCATTACAATTAGTATCCGAATATCAATAGTTACAAAAGAGCTTAGAAGAAGTGACGAAAGGTAAAGTATAACTGCAGTTCTACCTATCATAAATAAAACAAATGAAAGAGATGCATAAACTCTGGCCCAAGCACCAATCTTTTCCTCTAGAAATCCATAAACAGAAATGATATTCTTTTTACGATAATATGGAACAACATATTTTGTGACGAACCATGCAACAGGCAGAGCTGTTAAGGCAAAGATCAACGGGTGCCAATTCGTATCAAATGCTTTACCAGGAACAGCAATGTATGAAATACTGCTTGTATATGCACTCATAACAGCCAAACCTGCAGCCCATGCAGGAATATTCCTGCCGGCAACCATAAACTGTTCAGATGTCTTGTTTTTTCGAATAAAATAAAACCCCATACCAACAAGTACAATTCCATAAATAATCAAAATACTCGTATCGATTGTACCCAGTTGGAATTCCATTATTAATTCGCTTTTCTAATTTCTATCAGGTGATCTTCAATCATTTTTCGTTCCACAGTGTTGAAATTACAGAATGGAGGTGCCATATAATCGTTACAAACCCCCATGACAGATAAACTACACTTTATTCCTTTGGTTATTCCAGATGTAAATTTACCAACCTTATAAATAGTATCGTACAACATTATCACTTTCTTTCGGAGTTGGGCTATTGTCTCAAGATCGTTGCTCACAGACGCTTCATATAGTTTAACAAATAGCTCAGGGAAGATATTTGCACCACCAGCGACTGCTCCATGTCCACCATATCTGATCGTTTCTGGTAAAAACAACTCAGTGCCTGAGAAAATTGAAAAATCCGGAGAATCAATAAATTCCTCTATCAAGGAGTATAAAAAGAACATATCGCCTGAGCTGTCTTTGATACCTATTGCACCCATCTCTTTCACTCTTTTGACAATTTCAAGTGATAAGCTGACTTTGGTATGACTTGGCATATTATACAATAAAAATGGCAAATCTAACCTGGCTGTTAGTGACTCAAAATACTTCAATAACTCTTCCTCTGCTACAGGATAATAATAAGGCGGAGCTACAACAACAGCATCCGCACCACATTCTTTGGAATACTCAGAAATATCAAGTGAGCCGGCAAATGATGTATCTGATATTCCCACCAAAACAGGAACTCTATGATCAACTATATCACAGGTTATTTTTATCAAGTCTTTTCGTAGCTGGTAGCTAAGTGAAGGAGCTTCTCCATTAGTGCCAAGAAGAAATAATCCATGCACTTTGCCCGAAATCAGGTGCTCAATTAGATTCTGTAAACCTTCAATATCGAGCTCATTATAACTATTCAAGGGTGTAATCACCGGTGGAATGATTCCTTTCAAAGGTAATTGCATAATAATAGAACTTTTTGACTTTTGAGAATTATACTAAGTAAACAAAGTTAGCCAATATGAGAATAGTTCACTCCAGCTATTTTAGTCAATTCACATTGTTTCTTAACCCAAATCAAAGAAATTAACAATAATAATTTCTATTTTGTACAATATTTAATGTTTTGACATGGATTATGTTTTTGAGAAAATTAACATCCCTAGCAATCACTCTTTCATTGCGCGCAAGATTCAGCTGGCAGAGCGCGCGCCTATAATCCACTCACATAAAAACTTTGAATTAAATTTTATTGTTTCTGGAGCTGGCCGACGAATTGTTGGTAATGATATTTCCAGTTTTGAGGATAACGATCTTGTTCTTCTCGGACCAGAAATTCCTCATTGCTGGGAGATACTGGAAAAAAAGACAAATGCACCTCCAACATGCATTACAATTCATTTCTACGAAAATCTTATCCGTTCAGACTTCTTTAATATCCCGGAACTTGAGGGTGTTGAGGAGCTATTGAAAAGGG
>JAGLDP010000213.1 GCA_023145515.1 Bacteroidales bacterium | reverse complement strand
AATTATCATGAATAACTCGTATTTGACGTGGATGAATACACCCCATTCCGTCAAATCCAAGACTTTTTGATTTCCTTACATTCAGCTTTAATCCGTCTAGATCTCCTACATCTGAGAAAACGGAATCTATAGCTTGTATTCCAGCAGCCTTGCATGCATTAACTACCACAGAACGAGCATAAAATGATTCATTTCCATCAAAAGTTCTTTTACATCCAAGATCCGCAGTATAGTCTTCAAGACCTATTGCCAAAGCCACAATATTATCAGCAGACGAAGCAATTTCGTAGGCCTTAACCACCCCAAGAGCACTTTCTATGATTGGCATAAGCCAAATTTTCTTTTCCGTTCCAGACTTTCTCTGTATTTGTTCTATTTTTTTATTGACTTCCTTGATCTGGTCAGAGCTTTCGCATTTAGGAACTAAAATCAATTGTACTCCATGGTCGACAATGTAATTCAAATCCTCCAATCCTGCAGGGATCTGATTAATTCTCACCATCTTCTCAGCTCCATAAAAATTCAGTTTCCTCAAGGCATTCCTTACAAGAAAACGTGCTTCGTATTTTTTATCCACAGCCACAGCATCCTCAAGATCCAGGATTAAGCCATTGGGCTTATGAACACCAGCATTAAGCATCAAGCTGGGTGAATTTCCGGGCAAATACAATCTTGAAAAACGGAAGTGATCCTTTGTAGATTCCTTATTAAAGTCTTCAATGGGATTCTGGAGGAATTCAATATCGGTATCCAGTATTTTTTTTATCGCAGCCTCGATTCTTGCTGCCATCACGAAGGGTATTGCTCCTGAATCAAGAATACTGACATGCATATGTTCAATACCAAAATACTGAAACATATCTCTTACCAGGCTCTCGATAGCCTGACCGTACATTGCCTTTACTTTACTAACCAGCTTAATCTGAATACCTCCTGACATTGCTGCTTCGAGAATCACCTGGCAATCTGAACGTATTTTTCCACCATAATTGCCAGTCTGAGAAAACTTTTCTTTCATCATCACAGATTATTGTAATTTGCTTTTTCACAAATATACATTTTAGCCTTGTGAAAGGGAAGAAAAATGACCTGATAAATGATTGCTCTATAAACCTACTTAAAGTAAAAAGCTAAGGAGAATACCAGCAGCAACTGCACTACCAATTACACCGGCAACATTAGGGGCCATTGCATGCATAAGCAGATGGTTATTTGGATCATATTTAAGGCCTTCAATCTGCACAACCCTTGCTGAGTCGGGTACAGCTGAAACACCAGCAGCACCAACCAGCGGGTTAATCTTTTCATCTTTTGACAAAAACAAGTTCATCACCTTCGCAAACATTACTCCTCCAGCTGTTGCAACCATAAATGAAAGTGCACCCAAACCAAAAATAAGGATAGAGTCTGTGGTAAGAAAAATATCAGCCTGTGTTGAAGCACCAACTGTTAATCCCAGGAGAATGGTAACAATATCTATTAATGAGGTACGTGCTGTTTCAGCCAGTCTCCTGGTAACACCACTTTCTTTAAGCAGATTTCCAAAAAACAGCATTCCTAACAAGGGTAATGCACTTGGTGAAATAAATGCAGTTAGCAGCAAGCCTATAATTGGAAAAAGGATTTTTTCCAACTTAGATACCGACCTGGGGGGCTTCATCCTTATTCGTCTCTCTTTATTGCTCGTAAGCAATCTCATAATCGGAGGTTGAATAATCGGGACAAGGGCCATATATGAATACGCTGCAATAGCAATCGGACCAATTAAATTTGCGACTTGCTCTCCGTTCCACATATTAACACCATTAGCAAGTTTTGAGGAGAGAAATATCGCTGTCGGACCATCAGCTCCACCAATTATACCTATTGCTCCTGCCTCCGGGGGTGAGAAACCCAGCATTAAGGCTCCAAGAAAAGTCAGAAAAATACCTACTTGTGCAGCAGCGCCCAATAGCATTAGTCTGGGATTTGACATCAGAGATGAAAAGTCAGTCATCGCGCCCAGTCCCAGAAAAATTAAGGGCGGATAAATCCCGCGTGTCACCCCAAAGTACAAGTAATTGAGTACTGATCCTTCTTCGTATATCCCAAGTTGCAATCCTGCATCCGCCATAAAGGGAATATTTCCTATAAGAATCCCTGTTCCGATTGGTATCAATAAAAGAGGCTCATAGTCATATTTGATAGCCAAAAAGATAAACAAGAGTCCAACAAGCAGCATTAGTACATGCTTGTAGCTTGCATTTGCAAATCCCGAATAATCAAAGAACTGTTTTACTCCACTCAAAGCTCCCTCAAGAAAGCCCTCTTCAGCTGCCTCAGCTACATGGTTACCTGCCTCCTGTTGCACAGCAATCTCACCTTTTTTATCGAGGTTAAAAACAGGTTTATCGGGCAAAACAAAAGAAAGAAAACTCAGAATAGCTACTATTCCAAATACGGTCCACCAACGACGCTTCATGATTTAAAGTATTTCAAATAAGACATCTCCCTGTAGAACTGCATCACCGGGAGTAACATGAACCTTTCCAATTATTCCATCCTTCTCAGCCATGAGCTTATTTTCCATCTTCATAGCTTCATACATAAGAATGAAATCACCCTTTTTAACAACATCATCTGTCTTTTTTACCACCTGCATGATATTGCCAGGCAAGGGCGCCATAACCAGCGTCGCCCCGGATGCTTTCGATATCGCTCCTGCATTCTTTGAAGGCTTAAGTGGCTTTCTTATTAAGGTAGGTGTTTTTTGAGGAATCATCTGCTTCTCAAGCTCTACCTGATAGAATGTTCCATTAACCTCTACTGTGGCAATATTCTCTTCAAAATCTTTCACCTCAACACTATAGGGATTGCCTTGTATACTAAACTTAAATTTTTTCATCTGCTTATCTGTTCCTGTAATTGATATTATTTAAGCCATAAATTTTTGAGCTCCATGGCGAATACCTTTTTGATACTTTTTTGATAGTCATCACCATATCCTCTTGATCGTGTAGTTCATTGAAATACAAATATAAAGCCATAGTAATCGCAGCACTTGTCTGACCAGATATGTCTACACAACACTCCTCATCCTCCCCCTTACATTTGCCTTTCTTCTTCAAAGCGTTTCTTAGTTGAATTTTGTACAACTTCGGAATATTATAGAATATCAAATATAGGAGAACCAATGAACCGAATACAGTTAAGTATCCTACAATAGCTACAATGATAGCAAATGAGTTAACGGCAGCGATAGGTATCAGAAGTAACATAATATGAATATTATAGTGGAATATTTGAATGCTTTTTTGGTGGATTAACGTCCTTCTTCGTTGCCAGTGTTTGTAACGCTCTTATAACTCTAAATCTGGTATTCCTTGGCTCAATAACATCATCGATATAGCCATATCTAGCTGCTACATAAGGAT
>JAGLDP010000212.1 GCA_023145515.1 Bacteroidales bacterium | reverse complement strand
AACATTATTCACCAGGATAAAGTGCTGCTTTGGATCCCACTCGCAACAGTTGTGCGGACCATAATGTCCGTGTCCGGATATCCGTGAGCGGATCATAAAAGAAGAAGCTTCAGAATCCAGACTTATACTAAGTGCCTGCATCACAGAATCGTCTGACAACTTACCATATTGATAACTCCCTGTTTTCCAAAGATTCTCAATCTTCAAAACCTCTCTAGGCGGAGTCCCCTCAATGAACTGAAATCGCAAATCAAGCAATTCCTGAGTATTGGCAGAAGAGAGTTCAACCTTCCCCTTCAACAATAGAGCATAATCAGTAACATCATAAATCCAGGTAAATCCATCCGGGCCTAAATCAAGTCGTTTTCCATAAGGAGTGATATAGCGGGCAAGTTCAAAAACCTCACCATCTTTATGAACATTGGTATAAGTCAGGTAATCCCACTCCCCACAGGGGTATTTATCATAAGCAGACCGCTCATCACACTTCAGAGTATAGTACATAAGAATTTTCCCATAAGATTCCCCCTCATCAGGAAAATCAAACACACTATGTCTCAAAGTAATAGAATCAAACTCAAAAGTCTGCACCCAGGTTTCGTTGGGGGCAGGAGTGGTGCAGGAAGAAATCATAATAACGATCACGATTAAAATCCAATTAAGAAAAGAAGTAATATTATTCATCATGACATTAAAAATTTTAATCAATAAATATAATCAACAAACCCTTAGCCTGTGCGCTGACCCTTCGACTCCGCTCAGGGTCCGGTTGGTCAGCCTGCGTCACTTTTCCCTCCCGCGTCACTTTCCCTAGTGCAAAAACCCAAACATCCAAAGTGGAATAACATTCCCTGATGCAGATTCAGCATCAGTAGAAACCACATAAGCCCGAGATTTACTTTTCCCCTTATTACTTCCCCCCTCCATCCACTCCATCTCAAACTCATACTCCAAATCCATCAGATAACTGCCTTTCGTTGTCAAATTTACCTGGTGCACCAAACGCAGCTGGTTGTGCAAAAAGGTTTCCAATAAGCTCTCCCTGGATGGCAGATCAGGAGAAAGAGCAGCAATCAGGCATGAATTGTTCATCAATAGTCGATCCGGCTTATTTAAATAATTCACATCCTCATGTCCTTTTGTTAACCATCCAATCATGCCGGCCTTATGCAAATATTTTAAGAATTTCAACAGGCTATCCCGGGTTGTACCAATTTCGTCTGCCAGTTTCTCAATATTAGGCTTAAATGGTCCTTCTGTTGCTATCGTGGCCAAGAGCCGACGAATTTTCAGAACTGATTCATAGTCTATGCGATGCACAACCCCAAAATCATCAGTCAATACCTGATTCACCAAATTCATCACAGATTGAGAATACAAAGCGGGATTCTCTATCTGCTGAGGATAATATCCCTTTGTCAAATACTCATCCAAATACTGTAAAGGACGAATCCGATGCAGGACTTCAGCTCCGGGCATTCGGTTATACTCAAGCAATTCATCCATCTGGATAAGCGGGAAGGCATGGTCGTATCGAAACTCCAGAAATTCACGAAAGGATAAGCCTGGCAGGTAATGTAAAGCAGCAATCCTGGATAATTCATAAAAAGCCCCATCATCATCTCCGGCAGAAGAGCTTGCAAAGAGTATTCTAAGATCGGGCAACTCCTCAGCAATTTTCCTCAAATCAGAAACTCCATCAGGACATTTATGAAGGTTATCAAGAGCAAGCATTTTCCCGCCCTTCAAGACAAATTCTTTGGCAAAATCAAATAATGATTGAGTAGAGAAGTGCACATCATCAAGCTGCACATAAAGAACATCCTCCTGATTATGAAGCTTTTCTTTTAACAGCTGTAGGAGCAAAAAGGTTTTCCCAAGCCCACGGGGACCAACGATACCAGTCATTTTTGAATCAAGTGAGATTCTACGAAAGAGGGATCTATGGAAGGAGTTTGGGGCGCTTCTTATTAGTTCGTTTGATATTTGGGATAATCTCGTCATTCGTCTTTCGGGGGAGAAGTTTTCAGTTTTCAGTGCTCAGTTTTCAGAAAAGAAACTCTGCGTCACGTCCGCGTCACTCCTGCGTCACTCATTCCGCTTTTTCATTATCGAATCTACAACTATTTTCCAATAATACATTATCGGTTTTACTATTTCTACTATATATTTATCAAAAACATCTGAAAACTGACAACTGAAAACTGAAAACTATAAGTTATTAGCCTATTTTTACCCAAAATTTGATCTACTATGTATCTATCAGGTTCGCCAAAGGCTAAATTGAATGAAGAAGCCCGGGATTTTATTAATCTCTATGCTTCATTAGGGGAAAGAGCAGAGAACTTTCTGCCAGAACATGTAATGGAAGTCCTCAGGGCATTTGTCAGGGTTTGTTATGAAGAGCAGCTGGATCCTGACCTGCAAGCAGCGGAGATTAATCGTTTCCTGCTTGATCTGAAAGAAGCTTTGCCAGGGTATACAGAAACCAGCCTGATGCTGACTCCTACCATCGACTCTAAAGCATTTTTATATTCATCTCAACGAAAAGCATTTAAACAAAAGATCAAGTATAATCTTGACCATGAGCTGGTTGACGAGCCGGATAAAAGTCGCTTGGAGAATTTACTCAATCTGCATGACTTCTCCGTTGGCACACCTCCTGTTACGCAAAATACAATCGACTTCCTGTACAGGGTTCTTCTTGGAGATGAGGTTCGTGTTCTTCGAAAGTTCAGGGATGTAATCGGTATCAATGAAGATGTTGAAGAAGCTCAGTGGAATTACATGCTGGATCTTCTTGATCAGATGATAAATCAATCTACCCACTACACCACAGCTGAAGAAAAGGCAGCATTTTTGAACCGGACTGATTCAACAGTAAATTTCAAAGGACTTAACGGCCTGATTCGCACTCTTGTATCCGGAACAGCCGAAACAGCCATAAAATTATTGAAGGAGGATGTTTTTACTGGAGATATTCTGAAAGAAATTACATACAAAGATGCAGATTCTCTGATAGAAGAGATGAAAAAAGATCCTGTGGCACTTTTTGCCATCAGGGTGCCTGCGCTAAGGCAAAATATTTTAAGTCGTCCGGATTTTCTGCCATTTTTAACCCGTACCATCTTTTTAGATGATTCTCCGGAATCAAGAGCAAGCAACACCTGTCTTGTTTTCGCCTTTCATAACGGAATCATAAACACTCTGAACAAGGTTCATACCAAGAAACTGGGAGCACCAGCCAACACTCAAATGAACCTCCGCCATATTCTCGATAAGGTAAATGAGGATAATCTGGATAAATTTCTTGAAAAAATTAATGTTCAGATCAAAGAGTACAAACGCGAGATTAAGCAAATTAAAGAAGAACAACTGGCCAAACCCGATCAGCCTGATCAGGATATTATGCTCTTCAAGTTTGATGAATTTGCCAAACAGATTATTAAAGACATTTATACTTTATCAAAGCTCGGACAGATCATCCTGCTTATCAAAAGGATTAAAGACCCTGCAGAACACAAGAAACTGAACCGCGAACTTGTTAAAGAATTTGAAGATCGCACCCGCGACTATTTCTATTCTGGAAACCGCAAACTGGAAATCTCTACTATTGTTGAAGGGGGTGGACGAACACAGATTAAAACCTATGGTGAGTTTCTGCTTAAGCGGAAACTAAAGCCGGTAAACGAGCAAATTGTCAATCATTGCGAAGTGATACTTGATGTTCTTCCTGATTCATATCAGAGAACACTCCACAACCATTTTCATAAGAACTTCGGCATCAACCTCTTTCTTGAAAAATATAAAGAATACCTCACTAAAGTTGAAAACGAAGCCGATAATAAAGGTCGCTTCAAAAATTTCATTATTGATCTTGGAATAAAGGATAAATACGACAGCAAAACGCCTGCTGATCAGTCTATTATCCAGGATTTTGTGTCCAAACTATCCACCTTGGAAAAGACTTCGGTTTCTGATGATGTACAAATGATCATTCGTGATCTGCTCTTCTGGGAAAACAGGCAACCCAATCCTTACATATATTTTGTAGAGGAAGCTTCCTGGGAATACAGAGATTTATTCCCTCCTGATCGCTTCGACATCAATCCCTTCGATATCAACATTGAGCTCTTTGAAAACGGACGAGTAGATTTTGACCGCTTGCTTGCCAAGCTGGAAAGGATTCGTGATACTTTCCATTTGTTTGACGATATCGGTATGTTATGGGATAGATTTTGTGAAAATACCACCTTTGTCATCAATGATCCTGCTAACCCAACAGGCTACACCGATTTCAACAACCAGGCCCTGATCAGATTCCTGAAATTTCTCAACAAAACCAAGATCACACTTTTCCTCGATGAGGCATACAACGATGCGGTTAAAATTGAAGACCCTGAAGAGCCAAAATGGAGAACTATCTCCCGCTACATCATGAATAATTTTGGAAGCTATCCAACAATCAGCATGGTAACTTCATTGTCAACCACCAAAAACCTTGGAGCCACAGGCGACAGACTCGGATCTCTGGCAGCAACTCCTGCCCGCAAAGATGTGGTCGATTTTTCCAGAAAATTGTTCACTATTGACCGGGCAAATACTAACTCTCTGTTCCTTCTGGTAAATATCCTGGAGGTTGCCCAGTTGGCAAAGCGGATTAAGGTCAGGATGGATGAGAACCTACCAAAAGATGCTTCGCGTTATAAGATCAAACAGAAGCTGGTAGAATACATAAAAACCGAAATCGAATCTAACGTTCCGGGTAAGGTATTTGGAAAAACCGGTCGATCAGCCAGGGTTTCTCTCTTCGAAGGAAGCCCCTTGCATCTCTTCATACTGGATGAGCTGAAATCACTTGATCAGCTTGATGTTCTCGAATTGCCAGATGATTTCAAATACAAGAATGAGCCTTTCTTCTCATATTACAAAGGACATTTGGTAAGAAAACTCAATGGTTTCAGAATCAACAAAGAATTCGGAAGAGAATCAAATCGCAGACTACGCTTGGCTAAGGAAGTTGCTGTAGAGGTGATTGAGGAGACCGGAATGCAGAAAGAAGTATCTGCTCTTGATTCAGATGGCTCCTATCTTTTCAATTTGCAAATCCTGAACAGGGATACTTTTGTGAATCTGGAATCCTTCTGTATGCAATTAGCCAAAGAAAGAGGACTAGCAGTTCTTCCTTATCAGGTCGGTTTTGTGCGCTTTTCTCTGGGGGGATATCTGGACGGGACCGATGATGGATATAAATTCTTCCGCTTAGAAATTGCGCAGGCAATCCGTCTGTTTATTGTCCACTGGAAAAATTTCCTTGATGATAAACCAATAAATGGAGAAATTCAGGATATCATAGTTGATTTCGGTGACTTGACAGATCATCCAAAATCCGTGAAATCCAGTCTGCTCATACGAGATATAAAAAGTTTTTATCTTCCCTCGCCGAAAAACTCCGGTGTCAATATTAACACCATAGCCACTTCACCTAATTCAGTTATCGAGTTCTATGATACTGTTGGACTTTGTCCTGATCTGGAATCCTTTATCCGAAGCCAGGCCTTCACCAAAGTGTATGAGAATCTTTTACCCCAGATTCATAAACAGATTCCGGCTATCAGGGATTGGGATATTCATAAGGTGATCGCACATTACGGCAAATCTACTCTTCTCAAGTATATACGAAGCAAAGTGGAATTTCAACCGGATGACCACATTCTGGATGGGCCAAATGAATTGCTGGTAATGAAAGAAATACTCATTGAGCTGGAAACAATCCTCTTCAGTGATGCCAAAGTCAAATTACTGGCTCTCAGGGTGAATGAGAATGACAGAGCAGGAGATCTGGCAAAATTAGAAGGATATAACCGGATTCTTAAGAAATTCATTCAGGAATTACTATTGCATTTCAATCTGCCTTTTGAGCAGGATGGGGATGATCCGACCAGGGAAGAACTATTCATGCTTGGTCTGGAATTATTCACTGAAAATACAGGAATTGATTCGAAAGCAATAAATCTGGATCATCAACTGATGGCAGCTGTCCGCTTATTAAAAACAGACACTGAACGCTTTCCGGCTGATCAGATAGATGGATTAATAAGACGATCGGAGAGGCTGGTAACCAGCAAGATTCAGGAACCTAAGACCCTTGCTGACCGTTTGCTAAACGCCTATCTTACAACCAATACCAATATCTTCAAGAAGAATTGGCAGCAAATGATAGAAGAGCTGTCTGGCTACCTGAAGAAAACAGCAGTTGGGGAGGCCAGACTTCTTGCAGGTGAATTCCTATTATCCTCCTTTGACTATCATCTCTCAACTTTATGGACATCCGTAGAAGCCATAAAGAACAAAAAAGTAGGAGCTTCAGAACTTCATTCAGAGTCCCGCTCAATCGTTTTGTTTCTGACTGAAGCAATGAACAAAACCCGATCAACCACGCGATACACAGAATACAATCACATTCTGCTGAGTTTACTGGAGCATAAATTTGGCCGACAAAACTCCTCAGTAAATGAAATGATCCAGCATGGTTATTCCCTCCATACTAACTTTGAAATGGATAATGCCATTAGTCGTGATAAGCGCTATGCCTCAATAAACTGGATCAATGTCTTATTAGAGAAATGCGGGGTTATTGGTGGTGAAAAAGATGTGCAGACCCATACCAGAATAGCAACAGATGCTAAGAAAAGAGAGTTCCCTTTCCATAAAATCGATCGTAGTGGAGAAGAATCTGAGCCTTTCACCAATGGAGAAACCAGCAATGATCAGGATTTCATCAAACAGATGAAGACCAGGCCAACTGCTGTATTCTTCGGAGATAGGATGAAGCGTTTTGTTGGCAACCTCGATGCGGATGATTACCGTTGCAAAATCTTCAATCAAGGACTGGTAAAAGAGCTATATATCTTCCAAAAATCCTATCTCAAATACCTGACAGACAACTATCGACTTTTGGGTACTCAAACCTTTTCTCTCGATGAGATAAAGGACTTTGTCCCAGATGTAGTCCTCTTTCACGGAGCCCCTGAGAAAGTAATTTCCTATCCAAGAATCGGATATTTTGATCTGGATGGGCCCAATGGCAAGATCAAAACCATTGTCACTCCCCTGAAGCGAAAAGTTGACTACTTCGGAGACATCAAGAAACCCCGGCTCACATTGATAAATGAGAAGGTAAAAGAAATGGGCGGAATGCCGGTTCACGGATCCTTATTCGCGGTTGAAGAAGATGACGGATCTGTTTTTGTGGTTCAAATAAGTGGCGACAGCGGGGTTGGCAAATCAGAAATGCTGGCAGCACTAATGCTCAAATGGATGCGAAAAGACCTGAAAGGAATACGCTCAATTAAGCTCATCGCCGGAGATATGATTCATATTTTTCCCGATGACAAAGGCAACCTGTATGGGGTCGGTACTGAGGTTGGAGATTTCAGTCGGGTAACAGATTTTGATCCCGAATATATTAAACAATACTCCACTCTTTTTGAGAGTTCTGCCGACAGCAATGTAGAAGATCTCAATTCAAGAAGTACGATATCTGGATTTTGTGATATCAGCATGCCATATAAAATTGACATACTACTCACAGCCAGTAACTTCTCAAGAGATGAAGCCGGGATACAACGGTATGCCAACCCTGAGAATTTTATTCTTTATCGCGAATCTCATGGTGAAAGGAAGGAGAAGGCTACCAGTTCAGATTATCCCAATTTCCAGAGGACATTACTCCGCTATACTGCCGACAAAAATATCGTAGATGTTTTAGGACGGCATGGTAGTTATCTGGATGACATTCTGGATTGGATTCCTGATCCGGCAAGTGGCATCGCCTACCTAGGGTCTTCCTTTAAGCTCATTGATAAGATCGATCTGGATGATATTGTCAACCAGATATTCAAGGGAAAAACAGGAAAACTGGGTTCTCAAAAGGTATCGGTGAAAAGCATCCGCTTTGACATTATTAAAAACCGCTTTCTGGTTACTGGTAATACTGCTAAAGAAGAAACCATAGAATTTGAATTAGACAGGGTATTCTTCTCCACTATTTTCGATGCTCTGGCTGCCACTCCTGCAGGAAATCCATTTATCGCAGAAGAAGGAGAGGCCGCAATCAAAAAAGATCTCATCTATATCCTTAAAGGTGGAAAAAACGGGAAAGGGATGGGGAGGAATATTCAGCTTGGAATTGTTTCAACTGAACTGGGTAAAAAAGGAAAAGAAATATCTGGTCCTCAAAGTGCAGCCGTAGACCTGGTCAAGCTGATTCGTGAAGTCAGGTTGCAAAAACCAGAGATCCCAAAGAAGAAGCAGATTGTCAGGGAATCCATACAAAAGGCTTATGGAAAAATCATGCCTGAAAATCAGATCAGCAATGAGGTATTCAGATACAACTTCTATCTCTATCAGCTAGAAGAAATGAGGAAAGCCAAATTTGTACGCTTAGATGATCAGAATTCATCTGTTGACTTATCGAATCTGAGAGGTTTTAATCCCGTTGATCCGAAGAAAATCTTCTCACCATTGCTAGTAACCCCACATCTGAATACCGAGCTTTCCTCCTATAGTGAAACATACGAACAGATTATGTCATTACCCAACAATATGGAGTTTGGGAAGGAATTTTTGGAACTGGCTCAAAACCTATATCTGGCAGAAGGTTACGATAAAGAAACTCTGGTGAATAACCTCATCACCCAGTTATTATTACTAAACGGACATTT
>JAGLDP010000211.1 GCA_023145515.1 Bacteroidales bacterium | reverse complement strand
CCGTGCAGACCAATAAGATGCATGAGTTTATCCATTATAAATGCTACCCTGGCCATGTATCCGGTATCTTCCATAAAAGAGATAAACAGAAATAGAATTAGGATGTTGGGCATGAAGACAATGACTCCACCTACACCGCCAATGATCCCATCGACAAGCAAATCTTGAAATACCCCATTAGGAATCAGAGCATTCAGTGATTCTGACAGCCAACTTACACCAGCTTCTATCAGGGAAACAGGATACTGTCCGAGACTAAAGGTTGCCTGGAACATGATCCATAGGAATAATAGAAATAGGGGAAATCCAAGCCACTTGTTGGTTAGAATTCGATCAAGTTTTTGAGTCGAGTTAATCTGTTCTACAGGTTTCTCCACCTGCTTATAAGTTTCTTTAAGTGCACCGGAGATAAATCCAAAGCGGGCATCAGTTATGAGTGTTTCAGTATCATCGCCAAGTATATTCTCAATTCTGATGATTTCTTTCTCAACCAAGTGCAAGATATCTCCTTCATGATCAAAACTTTTGATATAGAGTCTTGCATCCTCATCTTTTTCGATAAGCTTAATAGCAAAGAAGCGACTGCTTAGGGAATGGCTGAACTTTGTTGCTCTTATCTTTTCCTGTAATCTGGAAATTGAGCGTTCAATTTCTTTTCCGTATTGAATATGAATATGTCGGGTTATGGGTTCCTCATCTTCACACTGAGCTATAACGGTATCGAAAAGATCTTTTATTCCATCTCCATCTTTACCTATGGTTGGAATAAAAGGAATTCCCAGCATTTTGCCTAGATGCTCAAAATCAAAATGGTCACCCTTTTTTGCCAGATCATCATACATGTTTAAGGCAATAATTACCTTCATATCCATGTCGATTAACTGAGTAGTGAGATATAGATTTCTTTCCAGGTTTGATGCATCCACAACATTCAAAACCACATCAGGGTTTTCTTTCATTAGGTACTGACGAACGTATAGTTCTTCAGGACTAAAAGCTGTAAGTGAATATGTTCCAGGTAGATCAGTTAGGGCGAATTTGTAATTGTTCTGTCTGAAAACAGCCTTTTTTGAGTCAACAGTTACACCAGCATAATTACCAACATGCTCTCGTGAATGGCTTGCAATATTAAAAATGGATGTTTTTCCGGAATTAGGGTTACCCACTAGTGCGACTTCTATTTCACGGCCTTTTTCTAATACTTTTTTTCTAAGTGATTCTGTTATCTGGAGCTGATCCTCCAATCTTTTTTGTTTGACTTCCGGTGCAAGTTGATTAATTGGCAGAACTTCAATTAGAGCAGCCTCTGCCAAACGTAAGGATATATTATAGTTAAGTATCTGGTATTCAATTGGATCTTTCAAAGGAGCAGCTTTGATCATTTTCACAGCTTTACCTTTGATGAAACCCATTTCCATCACCCGCTTTCGAAATGAACCCCGGCCTCTTATTTTCGTTATAATGCCTTCTTCACCTATGTTTAACTGATCGAGAGTCATATATTTCCTTCTCCTCCGAATTTGAACCGCAAAGTAACAATGATTTTTACTTATTTAGAATTATTTTAAACAGAATTTTATTTTTTTGAATGTTTATCTTTGTGTGAAATTTTTTACTGATGAATATCGAAAAAGGATACATTGATGCTGAGATTCCGGATGGAATCGATTTGAAGTCTGAGATCAGGAAAATGTGCATTGAGAAAAATGCAGTTATTCTTGCCCATTTTTACCAGAAAGGAGATGTTCAGGATATTGCTGATTTTGTGGGTGATAGCCTTGATTTATCGAGGAAGGCTGCTGAAACAGATGCTGATGTAATAGTTTTTGCCGGGGTGAAGTTTATGGCAGAGACAGCAAAAGTGCTATCCCCAGAAAAAACTGTATTGCTCCCTGATCTTAATGCTGGCTGTTCTTTGGCTGATTCTTGTTTGCCTTCAGATTTTAAAGCTTTCACAGAGTCGCATCCTGATCATCTTGTTATAACATATGTAAATACTACAGCTGCTATCAAAGCATTATCTAATATTTGCTGTACATCAACTAATGCCGTTGCTGTTGTTGAGAGTTTACCAGTTGATCAAAAAATCATTTTTGCTCCTGACAAAAATCTTGGTAATTATATCAATGGCTTGACAGGAAGAAATATGCTGCTATGGGATGGTGCCTGTCATGTTCACGAAGAGTTTTCACTTGAGAGGATTTTGCTGATGAAGAAGGAGTTTCCTGAAGCAAAAATTATTTGTCATCCCGAGTGTCAGAAGCCTGTGCAAATTGTGAGTGACTTTATTGGTTCAACTTCGGCTCTGCTTAAATATGTTCAAGATGATGCTACTCAAACTTATATTGTAGCTACAGAGTCTGGGATTCTGCATCAGATGAGAAAAAATGTTCCGCTCAAAATGTTTTTGCCCGCTCCACCTAATGATTCTACTTGTGCTTGTAATGATTGTGAGTATATGAAGCTCAATACTCTTGAGAAATTATATAATTGCATGAAATATATGGCACCAGAGATAATTCTGACAGATGACCTTAGATTCAAGGCTGAGATTCCGATACGACGTATGCTGGAAATTGATTAAACGTTTTCTAGCTTTTTTGTCAAAAATAATTTGCATTTTTAGCATGCTTAGTAACAAAACCTCAAGATTATGAATGTCCCGAGATTTTCTACTTCCTTATTAGTAGTTGTACTTTTTATTGCCGCTAGCTTATCTGGTATTTCTCAGGTTAATCAGGTTCAGGGTTATATTATTTCGCTTGACGGTGGGATTGTAACACTGGATTTAAAAGCCGGACAAGTAAGTAAGGGTGATCTTCTTAAGATTATTAAACCTGGCGAATTGATTATTCATCCAATAACAGGAGAGAAAATCCAAAAAAAGGATATAATCATTTCTAATATTACGATATCAGAGGTCGCTGATAGTTATTCTACAGGAGCTGCCTATCCTGAAGATTCTTTTGAAAAGCTTGCAGTAGGAATGAAGGCTTATTTAATTGGAGAAACTGACATTGAAGAGTCAATGATCCGTAAGTTTATTGTAATCCCTCCAATGAATATTGTTGGTGGTCCTAGAGGAATGCTTGGATCATACATGGGGGACTTGCTTACTGAGGAACTATTCAATTTGGATAGGTTTCGGATTTTGGATCGTGAAACCTTTGATCTGCAGCAATTTGAGTTGGGACTAAAGAAGGATGGAGCTGAAACAAAAACTACCGGTGTTGATTACTTAATAGTTGGATCTGCTTTCCCCCCTGATGTAGTGGTTAAATCCACAGGTGTTCCACTTAAGGGTCTGGTTACGGCAGCAACAGGCGGACAAGCAGCCATATTGACTAAAAATCTGGTATCAGATCTTAAGATACAGGAGCTTGAGGCTTTGGTGAAATTTACTATAAAGGTTATTGATGTTAGTACTGGTGAGGTGATTTTTATTTGTAGCGAAATGGCAAAAGCTGAAGGTAAAAGTCAGGTGAACCTGGAGAGTGGTGTTTTGGGAGGAGTTACTTTGAATGGAGGGGCTACAGATTTCAAAAATACGCTTACAGGAAAAGCTTCTGAGATTGCACTTACTAACACAGCACAGTATCTGGCTGATTTTTTCGAAGGTAAGATTAAGACAAAAAACTTTCAGGGAACAGTTATTGAACTGAAAAAATCAAAAAAAAAAGATAAAGACGAAAACCTTTCTATAATGGATATTCGACAGAATTCTGAAGGAAATCCTATAGCTGTAGTTGGGGGTGGTTCAGATGAGGGGATCGTTAACAGGCATTCTTATTTAATTACTTTACCCAGAGAAACAGTTTCTTCAATAACAGGAAAGAAGAAAATTACTGGTGTCGATAAAGTTGCTCTTATTAAAATAAATTCAGTTGAGTTTGATGCTAGTCTGGCTGACCTTAGTGGAGTGGTTCTGGGTCGCGATATGCTGAATAATATTATTTATAAGGGTAGACTAATGCATTATAGTCCATTTCG
This sequence comes from Bacteroidales bacterium, assembly GCA_023145515.1. Classification (GTDB taxonomy): domain Bacteria; phylum Bacteroidota; class Bacteroidia; order Bacteroidales; family UBA12481; genus JABHCC01. The sequence continues at coordinate 1,311 of JAGLDP010000211.1, read as the reverse complement.
ACTAACAACAGGAATGAGTATTTACGGGGTTTGGTCAGATGCTATGGTTCACTTTGATCTTGGGTTTGAGTATTTTCCGAATCTGGTTAATTCTTCATGGATAAATCATGCTGTTTGGTTGGGCTTACGTGCGAATGGAGGTGTTAATGGTGTAACTAAACCTGACGGAAGCCTTGTTTTGGAAGATAACTGGTCTGGGGAGTTTTTGATTGGCTTTAACCCTATGAGGAAGTCTTTTGATTATCAGGGTTTTGATCCTTACTTTGGTGCTAAATACAAAATTATTAATAGTAAACTTGCTGGGAGTGGACCAGAAATTTTCACAGGACTAGCAATTGGTGGTTTGTTTTTTGAACTTGGTTTTGGATGGGGGGCACATGGAGATACAGAGATGATGTCTGACCCTACAATACCTCCTGAAATCACAGGATGGGGTTTTAATCGACTAGGTGTTAACTTTGGTTATCGCTTTCACCTTGATCGCCTGGCAATGTGAGTAGCTGATTAGTTTTCTTATTGTGAATTCAGCCGAATACCACCATTTTCAAGAATGATTTTTTTCTGCTTATACAAGCTTCCAACAGCTTTTTTAAAGACCTTTTTACTTACTGCAAACCGAGTGCGAATTTCTTCTGGATCGCTTTTGTCGTTAAAGGCAAGAAACCCATCAGTTTTTTCCAATTCTTTTAGTAACTGATCAGAGAACTGATCAATTGTTTCAAATCCGGGTTTCTGCAGTATCAGATCCAGCTTCCCATCAGAACGAATCTTCTTAATATACCCCTTGATTTTTTGTCCGGGCTTGAGAGTCTGGTATATCTCATTTGCATATATTATTCCAGAATGTTCTCTATTGACTACCGCTTTGTATCCTAATTCGCTTTGGAAAGTGATAATCAGGTCAACTTCCTGTTCTTCAGCGTATTGTTTTGGTGTTTGATCGAGAAAGCGATCCAGTTTTGCCGAAGCTGCTAATCTATTTGTCTTTTCGTCAAGATAAGTATATACGAGATAGGATTTGCCAATTTCCATAGTTTGTCCTTGCTCGCTGAATGGAACCAGAAGATCTTTAAGAAGGCCCCAATTCAAAAAGGCTCCAACTTTACTTGTTGCAACAACTTCAAGCATTTTGATATCTCCAACCATTGCTTTTGGCTCTTGAGTGGTGGCAATGATACGGTCTTCCGAATCCATGTAAATAAAGACATCCAGTAGATCCTCTGGTTTACAATCTTCAGGAACATCTTTTATAGGTAGAAGGATATCACCGAGATTATCTCCGTCAAGGTAGGCGCCAAAATCCAGTATGCG
>JAGLDP010000210.1 GCA_023145515.1 Bacteroidales bacterium | reverse complement strand
ATCCTGAGTTATTCGGATTTTATATCGATGACAAAGATATATACCTCCCAATTTCAACACATGGCATCGAGGTAGATGAAGAAGTTGAGGACCTAGCCAATTTTGCAAAGCAGTATGGAATTAGTTATAAATTACTAAAATATTTTAATCCATGGCTTAGGCAGAACTATTTGAAAAACAAAAAGAAAAAAACATACATCATTAAAATTCCTAATTCCCCATATAATACAACTCACGAAAAAATAGTACTTGGGAGAAACGGAATTATTACCAACAACTAATTTTGCCAATGGTCAATAATAAATATAGTGAAGATAATGTACTTGAGGTACTTGGCGCACGAGTTCATAATCTAAAAAATATTGATATTAGAATACCTCGTGATAAATTTGTAGTAATTACAGGTTTAAGTGGCAGTGGAAAATCATCCCTTGCTTTTGATACAATATATGCTGAAGGACAAAGAAGATATGTTGAAAGCTTATCTGCTTACGCCAGACAATTCCTTGGTCGCCTGGACAAGCCTGAGGTTGACAAGATATCGGGAATCCCTCCTGCTATTGCGATTGAACAAAAGGTAAATACTCGTAATCCGCGCTCAACCGTTGGCACATCTACAGAGATATATGACTTTTTGAAGCTTCTTTATGCCAGAATCGGACAAACATACTCTCCGGTTAGTGGTAAACTTGTTCAGAAGCACACCATAAGCGATGTGGTGGATTTCATCCAGAAGCAAAAAGAAGATACCCGGATAATGATTTTAGCTCCTCTGGTCATTGGGGCTGGCAGAACTCTTGCTTTGCAGCTTGAGGTGCTTTCCAAACAGGGGTTTTCAAGAGTAGAAGAAAATGGAAAGATTAGAAGAATTCAGGATGTTCTGGATTCCGTTGATCCTGAGTGCAAAGATTGTCCCTACTCCATTTTGATTGACAGGATACAACTAAATTCTAAAGATGAAGATTTACCTGCACGACTGGCAGATTCGGTTCAAACTGCCTTCTATGAAGGAAAAGGAAAGTGCTTCATTAAGGTCTTTCATGATGATGGTAAGACAACAGAGCTAGGTTTCAGTGATCTTTTTGAAGCTGATGGCATTCAATTTGAATCTCCTGGCATCCACATGTTTAGCTTCAATAATCCAGTTGGTGCTTGTCCTGTATGTGAAGGATTTGGCAGCACGATAGGGATAGATGAAGATCTTGTAATTCCTAATAAAAGTTTGTCAATTTATGATGAAGCTCTCGTGTGCTGGAAAGGTGAAAAGATGGGAAAATGGAGAGAGCAATTGGTTCTAAAAGCCTCTATGTTTGATTTCCCGGTTCATAAGCCTTATTATTTACTCTCGTCTGAGGAGATTCAATTATTATGGACTGGCAATCAGCATTTTCGTGGCCTTAATGAATTCTTCGCTCACCTTCAGGAGAAATCATATAAAATCCAATATCGGGTAATGCTAGCCAGATATCGTGGCAAAACTGTTTGTCCGGAATGCAAAGGTCAACGACTAAAAAAGGAAGCTAGCTGGGTGAAAATTGGAGAAAAGGCATTAAGTGATCTGGTTATTATGCCTGTGGATAAGCTTCTTATCTTTTTTGATCAGCTTAAACTATCCGATCATGATTCTGCAATTGCCAATCGATTGCTGGTTGAAATTAAAAGCAGGCTTGACTATCTGGTGATGGTTGGTTTAGGATATTTGACATTAAATCGCACATCCAACACTTTGTCTGGGGGTGAATCACAGCGAATCAATCTTGCCAGCTCTCTCGGCAGCAATCTGGTTGGCTCTCTATATATTCTTGATGAGCCATCCATCGGTTTACATCCCAGAGATACTCGTAAATTAGTTTCTGTTCTGAATAACCTGAAAGATTTAGGCAATACAGTTTTAGTTGTAGAACACGAAGAAGAAATAATCAGGGCAGCAGGATATATTGTGGATATTGGACCTGAGGCAGGTCGTTTAGGAGGAAATATCATCTACCAAGGAAATCTGAAAGAACTTTTGAATTCTTCTGATGGATTGACTGCCCGATACTTGAGGAATCAGGATTTAATTCCTTTACCATTGAAACGCAGACCATGGAATAATTTCATTGAGGTAAAAGGAGCCTGCGAAAACAATCTGAAAAACTTTGATGTAAAGTTTCCTCTGGAAATAATGAGTGTTATTACCGGAGTAAGTGGTTCAGGTAAATCGTCGTTGGTGAATCAAATTCTGTATAATGGATTAGCAAAACAGATTAATGGAGAGGCCGGAAATATTGGTCGACATGGAGATATTTCTGGTGATATTCATCTGATCAACAGAATAGAAATGATCGATCAGAATCCAATTGGTCGTAGTTCCAGATCAAATCCAGTTACCTATCTGAAGGTATATGATGAGATTAGAAAGCTATTTGCAGACCTTCCTCAATCCAAAATGAATGGTTATAAGCCTGCGCACTTTTCATTCAATGTGGAGGGTGGCAGATGTGAAGAATGTCAGGGAGAAGGTGAAATCAAAGTTGAAATGCAGTTTATGGCGGATGTTCACCTGGTATGCGATCATTGCCATGGAAAACGCTTCAAAGATGAAGTATTGGATGTTAGATATCATTCAACAAATATCCATGACTTACTGGAAATGACAGTAGAAGAGGCCATCGAATTTTTCAGCAAGCAACAAGAAAAGCAAGCAGTAAAAATTGCAGCGAAACTCAAGCCTCTTTCTGATGTTGGCTTAGGATATGTTAAACTTGGACAATCATCATCAACTCTTTCAGGAGGTGAGAGTCAGCGTGTTAAACTGGCTTCTTTTCTTGCAAAAGGGCAAGATAGTGGAAAGAATTTATTCATTTTTGATGAGCCCACTACAGGTCTTCACTTCCATGACATCAAGATTCTTCTTTCAGCCTTTGATGCACTTCTGAACAGAGGACATACAATAATAATTATCGAGCATAACCCTGAGGTTATCAAGACTGCCGACTGGGTAATTGATTTAGGACCTGGCGGTGGAGACAAAGGAGGAGAGTTAATCTTTGAAGGATTACCTGAAGACCTGATTAAAGAGAAAAGATCATATACTGGAAAATTTCTCAAACCCAAACTTCAATAATACGATATTAACATGAGCACAAATAAATCTAAAGAACCGATCCTCAAGGAAATAGAAGAATACAGGAAGTCTGGAGACATTAAGGTTGTTCCTGCAATTCTGAATATTCTGAGAAATAATGAAGATGATCAGATTAGCAAAGCTGCCACTCTTCTGTTATCTGACATCAAGGATGACAAAATGATAGATATGCTTATAGATGCTCTGCATCAACCTGATAATAACAATATCCGCAAGCAGCTGATTCAGGTATGCTGGGAATCAGGACTCGATTACACTGATCACTTAGAGTACTTTGTTGATCTATTTCTTGTATTAGACTATATGGGAGCTCTCGAGGCATTTTCGCTGATTGAGAACACGCTTATGGACCGTGATATAACAGAAAACACAAAAAAGAATCTTGTGACTAAAATCAGGGCAGTGATTCTTGACTTACCAGAACATAATAGAAATCTCGGACTTGAACTGATTCATCTACTGGAAGGCAGATAAATCTCTGATTATTTAATGTTTGCTTGAAAAATACCGCATAAACTGTGAACGTTCCCACATTCTGGGATTCTTGTGACTTCGGTAACTCATTTTGCCTCGATAATCATCAATACTATCAAATCCTTTTTCATCCATCCAAGCTTCAATTTCAGAAATCACTGTTCCGAGATACTCTACACCATTAATATACAGAGTTGAGCAAAGCTGAACAGTTTGAGCACCAGCCAATAACACCTTTATTGCTGCAGAGCTATCATGAATCCCTGTAGATGCAGATATTTGAATATTCTTCTGACGATCAGAGACCAGGCTTACCCAACGTAATGTATTCCTAAGGTCAGCAGGAGAACTAAAGACTTCAGCAGAAGTTA
>JAGLDP010000021.1 GCA_023145515.1 Bacteroidales bacterium | reverse complement strand
ATATTAATCTTTTAAAGGTGTTTAATCAGTTAATTCACATTGACGACTACGAATACCTATCAGAAACTATAAATTATTCGGCACATTTCACAAAAGACCTCGGACAAATCAATCAGGTATATGAGTATGTTTTTTTACATATTGAAGAGGGAATTAAACTGAAAAAAGTAGCGGAGCAAATTAATATGGCGCCAGGTTCTTTTTGCAGATATTTTAAGAAAAAAACCAATTTAACCTTTATGGAATACGTTAAAAAGGTTCGTATTGGTCTTGCTGCAAAAATGCTTATCGAAACAGAAAAATCAGTTACACAAATATGTTTCGATAGTGGTTATAATACCCTTGCAAATTTCAATCATTACTTCAGATCAGTCATGGATTGCACCCCATCTGAATATCGAAAGCTTCACAGATAACAATTTAATTACGTATTTAACTACGTAGTTTATTACGTAGTTTATTAATCAGATGTCAGTTCAATTGCAACCGGACAATGATCAGACCCGAGCACTTCATTGAGAATTATTGAGCTTTCGATTGACGGAAGCAAAGAATCACTCACCAAAAAATAATCGATTCTCCAGCCTACATTCCTTGTTCTGGCTCCAGCACGATAGCTCCACCATGAATAGGCATCTGTTTTATCAGGAGAAAAGTGTCTGAAAGTATCCGTAAATCCTCCTTCCGTATATCTATCCATCCCGTCTATCTCTTCCTGCATATAACCTGCAGATTTGTTGTAATTTGGTTTTGGTCGTGCCAAATCTATGGCTTTGTGAGCCACATTTAAATCACCGCACAAAATAACAGGCTTTTCTCTTTCTAAATTCTTCAGGTAATTAAAGAAGGCCTCATCCCAGGTCTGACGATAGCTTAGTCTCTTGAGTTCGTTACCTGAATTTGGGACATACACATCAACCAGAAAGAAAGAGCTGTACTCAAGGCACAATACCCTACCCTCTGTATCATGTTCAACAATACCAATATCACGAGTTACACTCAAGGGTTCTGTTCTTGAAAGAATAGCCGTTCCTGAATATCCTTTCTTATCGGCTGAATTTGAATATTTGTAATAACCAGTAATCGGAGCAAGAGCCTCAGCCACCTGGTCATCCTGAGCTTTAGTCTCTTGCAGACATAAAATATCGGGTGACATCAACTTAAAATCTTGAAAAAAATTCTTCTTAGCTACTGCTCGTATGCCATTTACATTCCAGGAAATAATCTTCATATAACTTGTTTTTTAATATTTCAGCTTTGTTTTTCGAAACTCCAGCTCCAACGACTGCACCTTAGGATTACTTTCCGGACTAAGCGAAAAATAGATAACAATGTCACCGTGCTCTGCCTTCAGCTTAAAACCTCCTCTAAGTTGATTGTCTGGATTTATTTTATCCATGCCATTGATTGCACCTGCTTTATCAAGCACTCTCTTAATTTCAGCCATCCAATACTCGCGTGATTTATCGAGGTAAAAGTTTTCTGCGAGAATTCTCTCTTCCATGTCTGGGTGCCAATTTTGAATTAATTCTGCCACCTGTTCTTGTCGTTCAATCAGGATAGATGATATTGGCAGCTTTCTGGGTTCCAGACTTAAAGTTTCAAATAGCAATTTCGCTATTTCGCTCAGTGGCCAGGGTGATGTATATGTCAGGTTGCAAAAAGCCATAATACCTATCCCATAATCAGGATAAAAGACGTAATTACTTCCAAAACCCGGGAGTGCACCTCCGTGTGAGACCCACTTAAGTCCATCACAATTCTTAGTGATTCCCAGACCATAGCCATATCCACCCATACTAGCACAAGGTTCTCCCATATAATTCCTGGCATTGGCATACAAACGTGTGAATTGAGGTGTATGCATTTCCCGAATAGTACTTCGTTTTATGGGTCCGGTATCATAGCCGCTCCTGGTAGGCCAGGCAGAAAGATGAAAACTGACATATTTACTGAAATCCTCAATACTTGTAATCAATCCTCCAATAGCCCCAAATGCCCCATCGTGTAACATGGGTTCCAGTTTCCATTGGTCATCCTCCCAGCGATACCCTATCGCCAGCTGCCCATCAGGAACATTATCGTATTCCCAATAAGTAGAGGTCATGCCCAATGGCAGCAGTATATTCTCTGTTATATATTCCTGATATGACACACCCGATACGCTAGAAACAATATTGCCCAGCAAGGCAAATCCAGTATTGCTATACTCATATTCAAATGATGGATTATTTGAAAAAGACAGGCCTTGTGAGATGAGATCAGTTAACATCTCATCAGATTCATCTAATTGGCGGTCAGCCCATGGATTGTCTTCAGGAAATCCTGCTGTCATTGTTAGAAGGTTTTCAATATCAACCAACTGAGCATCATCAGAAAGGTATTCCAAATCAAACATCTCAGGAATATATTTGCCTACCGGATCACTGAGCGAAAGCTTTCCCTCATCACACAATTTCAGAATGGCCATGGCTGTAAAACTCTTTGTCATGGATGCAATCCGAAAGCATGATGATGGAGTCACGGCCGACTCAGCCTCCAGATTCATCAAGCCAGTAGCTGAAGCCAAAACCAATTCATCATCAACAACAATACCATAGGAAATGCCAGGGATATTTCTAGTCTTCGCATACTCCTCTATCAAGCTCTGAATTTCAGGACCAATAGATTGAATCTGTTCAACACGATCATCATTAGTAAAAATAGGTGCCTGGTATGATTCAGAAACAAAACGAATAGAACTGCTGTCTGATGGTTCGCTGTCCTTTTCTGGACTACAAGAAGTCAGGATAATTGCAAGGCAAATGTTTAGGAAGAGGTAGGCTGAGGTTTTCATTTGTTGAAAGTTTAGGGCTACCCCAAAATACGACAATTATTCGCTCTTTTTTACTAAGCCTTCTGGATGACTGATTTTGCTTGAATACTATTTCGAAAAATTAGTCCCGGAGAATACGAATGTGCCATCTTCCCCTTTTTCTAATTGTACATTCACTGCTACATTTTTATGCTTGAGCACAAAATCGTTCCCTGCAAAAGAATGAATCACAACTTCTGTGAGTTCACTATTCTCCCACTTGATATCCACCTCAAAACCATTCCTCGCCCTTAATCCTCTCACCTCTCCACTTGGCCATTCCGCAGGTAAAGCAGGCAACAAATGAATCACTCCAGCATGACTCTGGATCAACATCTCAGCGATCCCGGCAGTAGCACCAAAATTAGCATCCATCTGAAAAGGTGGATGTTGGCCAAACATATTTGGAGAAAGACTCTTTGTTAAAACTGTATTCAGGCTCTCCTTAGCTTTCTGTCCATCTTGCAATCTGGCATATTGACTAATCAACCATGCCGCACTCCAACCCGTGTGTCCCCCTCCATTTGCAATTCTATGATCTAATGATTTCTTTGCAGCCAGAGCTAATTCAGGAGTCTCCTCCATATTAATCTGAGATCCCGGATGTAAGGCAAACAAATGTGAAATATGTCGATGTCCGGGCTCCGCCTCCGGATACTCCTCGCCCCACTCCATCAATCGCCCGTCAGATCCAATTTCGGGTCCTTGTAATTTCTTTTGGGCTTCAACAACTTGCTGCACAAACTCATCATGTATTTCTAAATCATCAGAAGCCACAATAAAATCAGAGAATAGCTGCCATATAACTTGTTGGTCGTGAGAAGGTCCCATACTTATCTGACTCTTACTACCATCAGGGGCAATGAAAGTATTCTCTGGAGATACAGCCGGACCAGAAACCAATAGCTTTGTTTTGGGGTCTTCAACCAACCAATCCATGTAAAACTCAACAGATCCCTTCAAAACAGGATACATTCTCTTCAAGAAAACTTTGTCTCCGGTAAAAGCATAATGCTCTCCAATATGTGAGCAAATCCAAGCTCCTCCACCAGCATGCATCCCCCATGAGGCACTCTCACCAGGAGAAGTATAGCCCCACACGTTTGTAATCGGATGAACAACCCAACCATTTTGATGATATTGAATCTGCGCTGTTTTCTCACCGGGTTTAACCAACGACTCTATTAAATCAAACAAAGGCAAATGTATCTCCTGTAAGTTTGTAAGCTCAGCCAACCAATAGTTCATCTCCACATTTACATCAGTATGATAATCGCCATTCCAGGGTGTTTGAATTTTGTTGCCCCAAAGTCCTTGCAGGTTAGCCGGGAGGGTTCCCGGACGAGAAGATGAAATAAGTAAGTATCTCCCGTATTGAAACAACAGTTCAATCAGATGGGGATCAGATTGGGATTCTTTGAAAGCCATAATCCGCTCATCCGCAGGGATTTCCATAATCTGATCCGGTGTGATATCCAGATTTACACGATTGAAATATGCCTGATACTCCTCTAGATGAGATTCCAGTAAATCATTATATGGTTTCTCAATAGCCTGACTTATATTTTGCGCAGTGATTCTTTCAAATTCTCGGCCTGTGTACTCTGGATATGACAAAACATAATCAGTGGAGGCAGATAAGAAGAGGATAAGCTCATCAGCATCCTCAACAACTATACTTGAATTTATATACTTAACGGTTCCTTTCTTATTTACAGCTTTGAGCCGTGCCATGTACTGCAAACCCTCTCCTCCCTGACCATCAGAGAGTGAGCCCGACATTATCAATTGATCATCATCAACATACACCTTAGCCTTTTCAGGTCTATCTAAAGAACAGGTGATAGATATTTGTCCGGGTTTATCAGCAGTAAATCTTATAACGGCAACCTGATCAGGATTGCTGGTAAATATTTCCCTCTTATAATTCACACCATCCTGCGTATAACTCACACGAACAACAGCATCATTGAGATCAAGTTCTCGCCGATAATTTTCATAGCCTAGCTGCTTGCCATTGCTAATCCTCAGATCTCCAAGAGTCTGAAAACAACCAAAAGGAACACTAGCTCCATTTCCATGTCCTGAGCCAGAACCTTTACAGATCTGAGTTCGGTTGGTTAATTTTGTGGCTTGCTTGAATTTTCCTTCGAACAAGAGTTGACGTATTCTATCCTGCGCAGCGTAAGCATTAGGATTATCATTATCAAAAACACTTCCAGACCACATGCTCTCTTCATTAAGTTGAATGCGCTCTGTATTCACATCACCAAAAACCATCAAACCAAGAGAGCCATTCCCAAGCGGCAAGGCTTTGAGCCACTCAGCATCGTCTTTCCATCCGTTAGGACTATCAGGGACAGTGGCATCAGCTGGCTGATTGTACCATAATTTAAGATGATCCTGACTCTGAGTTGAGCATGAGAAGCATATAGAAATAATTAAAAACCCAAAAATAAATTGCTTCATGGCAAAAGTCTTATGATTTGTTCTTAGGCCAAAGATAATCACTCTAATTCTTTTTATCTTTAGTGATTCGTCAATCCCGAAATTGAATAGATCATGGACAAACGCACTTTTCTCAAAAGCCTTGGAGTTCTTAGCCTGGCATCTGCAACACCTGCAATGGGATTAGAAAAATGGCTTGCACAATATGCTCACATACCTGCAACGGAACTTGCTAACAATGAAGACTTCTGGACAGAGATCAGAAAGGGATACAGATTAAAACCCGATTATATCAATCTTGAAAATGGCTACTATTGCATTCAGCCACAAGAAGTATTAGAGAAGCACATTGAGCATATTAGAGAAGTTAATTACCAGGGTTCATATTATATGAGAACCGTGCAATGGCAGAACAGAAAAAAAATAGTGAAGCAACTAGCCAATTTAGTTGGTTGTTCATCTGATGAGCTGATTCTGACCAGGAACACTACAGAATCGCTTGATATGATTATTGGTGGTTTTCCATGGAAAGCTGACGATGAGGCCATTATGGCTGAACAAGATTATGGAGCTATGTTAAACATGTTTGACATGGTGGCAGAAAAATTTGGGGTTGTTAACAAGAGAATAATGGTTCCTAATGATCCAAAATCTGATGAGGAGATTGTGAAGATCTATGAAGATGCAATTACAGATAAGACCCGGATGATCATGATTTGTCATATGATCAATATTACCGGCCATATTTTACCCGTTAGAAAGATATGCGATATGGCACACAAACATGGGGTTCAGGTATTAGTTGACGGTGCCCATGCCGTTGCTCATATTCATTTTAATCTCGAAGATTTGAATTGTGATTATTACGGTGCAAGTCTTCACAAATGGCTGAGTGTTCCTCTGGGAGCAGGAATACTATATGTCAGGAAAGAAAGAATAAAAGACATTTGGCCCTTTATGGCAGAAGGTAAAAGGCCTAAAGATAATATCTCCAGACTTGCCCATATTGGAACTAATCCTGTACACACTGACTTGACCATTCCTGATGCCATTGATTACTATAATAAAATTGGAGCCGAAAGAAAAGAAGAACGCCTAAGGTATCTGCAAACCTATTGGACTCAGAAGGTTAGAGGTATTTCCAATGTCATTATTAATACGCCATCTGATCCTGCAAGAACCTGTGGAATTGCAAATGTTGGAATCAAGGGGATGAAACCCGGAGAATTATCCAAGGTATTATTGGATAAGTATAAAGTTTATACCGTTTCGATAAATCGTCCGGGTGTTGCAGGTTGCCGAATTACACCAAATGTATATACAACTCTGGATGAGCTCGATGCATTCGTAAGTGCAATTAGCCAATTAGCCAATTAGAAGATGGGGTAAAAGATTTGTTGCAGAGGCCATTATCTCTTCATAGCCTTCTTCATCCTCTTCTCTTCTTTCTTCTCTTTAGGAGTTTTAGTCGCTACTTTCCTCACGTTTTTCTTAGCATCTTGTGATTTGGCCATGATAATCTGTGTTAAATTTATCTCATAAAAATAAACTTATTCTTGGTTTATCCGACAAGCTGATTATAAAAGACTATCAACAATTTATAATTGTCTCATTGGCTAATACGAATAATCTTATTGCCTGATTTTTTCCTATATTTGCGCCTTTTTTGCGCAAATAATAATGAAAAGATACATACAGAACTTTACGAATAGCCCTAAGAATGATGTACTATCAGGACTAACGGTAGCATTGGCATTAGTGCCTGAAGCAGTAGCATTTGCCTTTGTCGCAGGTATTGATCCTCTGGTAGGGCTATATGGGGCTTTTATGATGGGCTTGATAACCAGCATCTTTGGAGGCAGACCAGGTATGATTTCAGGAGCTACAGGTGCCATGGCTGTAGTCATGATTCACATGATCCAGCAAGGCAACCAGGTGGGCGACAGCTTAATACAACCTATTGAGAATCTCGGACTCAATTGGTTGTTCGTTACACTTCTTATAGCTGGATTAATACAAGGATTGGCGGGCGTATTCAAATTGGGGAAATTTGTAAGACTTATCCCGCATCCGGTGATGATGGGATTTGTAAATGGTTTGGCCATAGTGATCTTTATTTCTCAATTGGGTATGTTTAAGCAAACTGTAAACGGACAAGCGCAATGGCTCACTGGGAATAGTCTTTTTATCATGCTTGGTTTAGTGACGCTGACCATGGCTATAATGTACTTTTTGCCAAAACTGACTAAGAAAGTACCGGCAGCACTTGTTGCCATTGTTATCATAGCCGGAATAACTATAATTGGGAGGATTGAGGTAAATACCGTTGGATCTTTCATTAGGGATGGCGGAGGATCCGGACTGAATGGAGGACTACCCAAATTTCAAACTCAGCTTTTTAGTATTCTCTACACTTTTAAAGGACATTGGGGATTGATCATTTCAACAGCGGTACTCTTAGCGGCTGTTGGATTAATTGAATCACTCATGACGCTCAATCTGATTGATGAATTGACTGAAACTCGTGGAAGTGGTAACCGTGAATGTGTTGCTCAGGGAGGGGCGAATATTGTAAACGGATTATTTGGAGGCATGGGAGGCTGCGCCATGATCGGACAGTCGATTATCAACGTGAAATCAGGTGGAAGAGGAAGACTATCAGGATTAGTTGCTGCATTGACACTCTTATGTTTTATTCTATTCGGAGCTCCCTTAATCGAACAAATTCCTATTGCAGCCCTGGTGGGTGTTATGTTTATGGTAGTTGCAGGAACCTTTGCATGGAGTAGCTTCAGGATTATCAATAAGATCCCCATATCAGATGCTATCGTACTGGTTACAGTCTCGGCTATCACAGTTTGGAAAGATCTGGCCGTAGCTGTTATTGCTGGTGTGATAATTTCTGCATTGGTTTTTGCCTGGAAGAATGCCATCATGATCCGGGCTCGGAAAAGAATTAAAGAAGATGGCACAAAAGTATATGAGATATGGGGTCCATTATTCTTTGGATCTGTACTCACTTTCAACTCAAAATTCGATATAAATGATGATCCTGACCAGGTTGAAATTGATTTTATTGAATCTAAAGTAAGTGATCATTCCGGTATCGAAGCAATTAGTAATCTAGCAAAGAAGTATATGAGCCAGGGCAAACAAATAAGACTAACGCATTTGAGTCCTGATTGTACAACACTTCTTCTTAAAGCTGATCCTGACTTCGCCAAAATTATTGAAACCTCTATCGATGATCCCAGATATTATGTGGTCACAAATAAGATGGATGTTGAAGTTTCGATCAGCAAGGCAGATAGCAAGCCGCTTGTACTAATTCCCAATGCAGAGCTATAATAACAAGCACAGGCATTGGGTTACGAGCTCACAATGTTACAAAGTTGCAGCAATCACTCCTCTGAAATAACCGATTGATTCAGCAATTCCCATGAAGGGATTATCCATGTTGCGTTCGTGCTCAAGGCTAACCACGCCGGTATAATTGACTTCTCTGAGCATTTTTACAAAAGCAGGAATATCCAGAATTCCTCTTCCAACCTCAACAGAATAGCCCTGCTTTGATGCCCCTGTAACATCCTTAAGATGAATATCAAAGACTCTTGAATGATACTTTTTTAAGTCTAAAACAGGATCTTTTCCATTTCTTCTGTCGTGACCAATATCAAGACACATTCCCATCCTGGGGTCTAGATCTTTTACATTTTCCCAAACATCATCAGCATCCGGAAACTTGTCAATATCAGGTCCGTGTAAATGAATCGCATATTTTAAATCATACTCAGCTACCTTTTTGCTCACATAAGGCAACAGATCATAGGTAGGAATACCAACGATTGTATTCACTCCAACTTTTTTTGCGTACTCAAATACCTGATCAACCTCCTCTTCGGTTTTCATATATAGTGGTCCAACTGCATAACCTATGACATCAGCACTCTTCAATTTTGCATGAAAAGCTTCAATTTGCTCAACAGTACTAGTCAAAGGCAGGTGAAAATTCTTAATGCACAAATAATGCACATCTGTTCTCTGAAGTGTTTCGAGAGTTTTATCCAAATCAAAATTAGCAAAAGTATATCCGGCTATACCAAGCTTAAAACACTCATGAGTCTCTGGAGCTGGCTGTGGATCAGGACGATTTGGATTTTGCCCGCTTACAGCCTGAGTAACAAGCAGTAGGCAAATAAAAATTCCAGATAAAGATTTCATATTATCAAATTATTTAGGTTTGAAAACTATTCTAAAAGGGATTTAGCGAAGATACATCCTTAATCTGACGAAACAAACAATCTAACCCTGATATGTTTATATGCAGGAGTATGGCTTCGCGGATCAGTTGTTACAGGCACCAAAACATTTGACTCTGGAAAATAGCTTGCAATATTTCCACTAGGGATATCTAATTCCCTAACCCTGAGTTTTTCCATTCTCCCGACAGAAGATGTGAGGGTAACCAGATCATTTACTTGTAATCCTCTACTTTGGATATCATCTTTATTCATCAGCACAATCCAGCGGCTCGCTTGTTCTCTGTAGAGATCGTCCTCTTCATAAACAACTGTATTAAACTGACCTTCACTTCTTATCGTCATCATGTGAAACTCATCATCTTCTACCTGCAGTGAAGGAATTGAGCAGATTCTAAAATTGGCTTTACTATCGTATGTTGCGAATTGGGGTTTGTGAAATGTTCTATTTGGAATTTGGAATTCTTCTCCGGTTTCGTCAATCTCACTCAGCTTTTCATATCCGGGAATCTTCTCTGAAATAAGTTTTCGCAGGTTTTTGTGCAGCTTGAGCTTTTCAAAATCAATAGTACTATTTCCCATGACTTTTTGGGCAATTTCACTAATAATATCTATTTCAGATCGTACATTATTGAGCCTCTCAATGCCTCCATCACTCAATCTGACATAATTGAACATCGACTCCTGAGTTGTTTTCTGGAGTTCTTCATCTCTGGCTTTGACCGGCAGAATCAAAACCTCTTTCTCTACACCAAAAAAATGTCCTTGATTAAGAGTAGTGGTTAAAAACATTTTGAAAGGAATAGTGTTCAAAGCCTTCTCTGCAAATTTTGTATCCGGATTAGATTTTAATAGATTTCCCCCAAGTAGAAAAGCTAAATCAATCTTAGCATCAAAGGAAGCCTTCATGCTTGACATGGTATCCATACCTGATTCACCAGGTTTAAGTCCAACAGACCCAATACCCTGAACATTACTATGTCCCCGTAAAGGAAGTAATCCTGCAAAACGCTTACCTATCATTCCCCGCAGAAGGGCAAGGTTCACAATGGATTCAACATTTTCCACCCCGTGAATATGATGTGTGATTCCTACTGCCCATGAAAAAACAACATTTTCAGACCTTCCATAAATATCTGCAATTTGTTTGATTCGTTGCTTGGAAATACCTGAATTCAAAACTATTGACTCCCAGGTTGTATTGATAATATCTTCTAAATAGTCTTCTTTCCCATTTGTATGATCTTCCATGAATTGAAGATCCTGCTTACCATCCTCTATTACAGCCTTAGCAATGCCCTTCAGTAAAGCAATGTCTCCACCGATCTGAATCTGAAGATAATGTGATGCAATCTGGCTCCCTCCTGATACCATTGATTTGAAATCAGATGGTACAGCAAATTTCACCAGTCCTTTTTCTTTAATAGGATTAACGATAATCACATGTCCACCCCGGCGCCTGCAATTAAGCAATTGGCGAATAAAACGTGGGTGATTTGAGGCCGGGTTTGCACCAATAACAAAAATCAGATCTGTCTTTTCAAGGTCTTCCAGCATAATTGTTGCAGTTCCTGTTCCAATAGCTGAAGCAATACCAGCACCTGATGCCTGGTGACAATAGTAGGATGAGTTACTGATATTATCACATCCGTAGGTGCGTGCAAAAAGCTGCAATAAGAATGCAGCTTCATTTGAGGAACGACCAGAGCCATAAAATAAGCTCCGCTCTGGCTTAGCCGCTTTGAATTTTCTCACGATTCTATCTATAGCATGCTCCCATGAAATTATGGAATAATGAGAATCACCTTCTGCTTTATACAGCGGCGAATTGAGCCGTCCACAAGCTTCCACTTGTTGCGCTGACATCCTCTTGAAATCCTCAATGCTAGTATCCTGAAACAGTTCATCTGCGATAGGATTCTGGATATCCGTAATCTGTGCTTGAAAGCTTTTCTTGCAAACCTCAAAACGATTACCCATCTCATCTGTCATTCCTCCTTTTTGGCCTCCCATACCCAGAGCACAAGTTTTACAGGTATTCTTTGACAAGATTGTCTGAAACATCTTCCTGTAACCCACCTTGTTAGCAGCTTTCGCTGAATATCTGATAGCTTTAAAACCACCGCCAATTGTCATTTATTATCCTCCTTTATTTTAATTCATAACCTAATGTAAGAACGCATACTTCTGAATTCATCCAATAGCTCATCACAAATGATTCTCCTTTATTATTCTCGAAACAGAGTTTCTAATCCCGGGCGACAATGGTTCCAAGTATCGATACTGAGTGATAAAAGCAATTTCTCCGGATAATTCAGGATGCCTCTTTGCTATTTTGAGAATGAACACAAGAGCATTATATCGCACTGATGGTCTTTTATTTATTGACTCCCAGATGTTCATACAGATGTTAAACAAACGACCTTCATGTTCATCATTCAATTCCATTTTAGTAAGAATTTTAATCAGCTCACGTTGATGACCATCTTCCTTTGATGGAATAGTATCTATAATCTTACTAATGTATCCATGTACCCGCTTGTCATTTTCTTCAATACAACTCCAAAGCAACCAGGCTGCTCGCCAAGAGTATGGTTGTTTATTTGAAATCGCTAATTCAAGCGCTTCCTCAAAATATTCAGAATGAGAATGCAAGAAGGAAATCATTCCTTCCTTATAAGAGCTTGTCAGAATATGTTCTAGAGCTGTTTCCATACTTCTACAATGGCAATTTGATATCTATTACTCCGCTAAATTGCATAATTCTATAATAATTCGGACTTAGGTTGACACTTTATAGTTTGTAAATTTGCTATTAAAGAAACACCTGGAAAATAACTGCAATAATTTAAACATATAATCGGAATTATTCCGATTAAGTATTTGGTTTTTTACATACAATTGATATATTTGCATTAGTTAATCGGAATACATCCGATTATCATACAATATAATTACAATATGGATTTTAGAAAGATGGTAAAGGAATATGCTGAAGCTCCAATATCTAGACATTTGATTTTAGAATTGCTAAGTAATTATCAAAGTCCAAATGATAAAATTAGTGAGCTTCTTAAAAGCAAAGAGCTTATTTCAATTAGAAGAGGACTATATATAACGGGACCTAAAATGGACTTACCAACACCAGAGCCTTTTCTGATAGCGAATCACCTTAGAGGGCCGAGTTATGTGTCATTAGAGTCCGCATTATCTTATTGGAACATGATACCAGAAAGAGCTTATGAAATAAGTTCAGTAACCATAAAAACTTCAAAATCATATAAAACTTCTGTTGGACGATTTAGTTACCAACAATTAAAGACTCCCTATTATTCTTATGGAATAAAAAACATAGAATATTCACCTAAGCAAACAATGTTAGTAGCCTCACCTGAAAAAGCTTTATGTGACAAAATTGTGCTAACACCTAAAATTTATCTTAGAAACATCAAACAGACGCGAGAATTTTTAATGGAAGATCTTCGTATGGATAGTGAAGTTTTAAAAACATTAGATACGAAAGATATGGAATTATGGATTAAAAATGCCCCTAAAAAAAGTAGTCTAAAAATGCTTATTAA
>JAGLDP010000209.1 GCA_023145515.1 Bacteroidales bacterium | reverse complement strand
AAATAGGGAATATCTTCTTCAGTCAATTCAATCACATTGATATCTAGAAGTATAGTTTCTATCGGTATATCTAGCGAATCAGTTTCAACAATAGCAATTGAATCCAAAATATCCAAGCCTTTAAATATTTGTCCGAATATCATGTATTCCCCATCAAGTCGATGCAGACCTTCCTTGGCGTGAACAATATACAACTGACATCCGGCTGATAATTTCTCGGCATTATTATCGCGACCAGCACCAACCGCTCCGTATAAGTGAGTTATGCTATCATTAAACTCCGGTTTGATCAAATAGGGTGAATCACTAAAGCCTTCTGGTGTATCAGGACAACCACCCTGAATTACGAAGTTTTTAATTACCCTGTTAAACGTTAAGGAATCCCAGTAATTCTCATTTGCCAACTTAATAAAACCAGCTTTATGTAATGGAGTTTCATCAAATAGCCAGAACAGCATTTCCCCTTTACTGGTTTTAATTTGTCCTACCTGGTAGGTCTTGACTTCCTTTTTTGAATTTGCGCAGGAAAAGGAAATTATGACTGTGAGAATTATTAATAATTTATTCATTTTTCTCTCCTATTGATACGATATGCGGACTAAAAACCAGCAAATTAGGATCGTTCTCAGTGCTAAGAAGTAGTGTCATCATCCTGTCTTTTTTACCCTGATCAGAACGGGTCTCAAAATAGTTCTTATCTAACCAAATCAGGCCTTCAACCGGCAGTGTTTTTTTATGAGAGAAGCCGGCTTCTTCAACTTCTGCTTTAAGCTCTTCAGGCCTGTGGTAATATCCTTTGGGTAAAACCCCGGCCATGCTCTTAGGAGCCTCATGAATGCCGGTTTGTAGCTCAGACATACTCATCTGGTAGAATTCTGGCTGAGTGAGAACCCCTTGTATCAAACCAACCAAAGTAGAGGCTGTGTAGTTGATGGCAAAAGCCAGAATGATGCCATTCGCTTTTAGAACACGATTGGCCTCTTTGAGTGCCTTTATCCGGTCTTTTTTATCCTGAAGGTGGTAAAGCGGACCATGAAATATTATTAAATCAGCAAAATTACTCCCAAAATCAAGCTTGCCAGCTTCACCCAAATGGGATGTAAACGGATGCTTTAACTTGTTGGCTTTCGATCGTGCCTGATCAATATGTTTTTCAACCGGATCAATTAGATGAACATCGAATCCCTGCTGTGCCAACCATGACGAATAAACACCAGGACCACCACCAACATCCAGTATTGTTCCAGCTTTCTGAGGTAAATAGCGGCTTATTATATCTTTATTACGCTCAAATTCCAGAGGGCCAAGGCCATATCTGAGCCGGTCCAGCTCAGAAGTCTCAGAGTAAAAATCATTGATTTCGCGATTGATCAGCATATAATTCTAAATAATCTTTCAGTAAAAATACCAAAATAAAAGATTCAGGATTTGGTGACTCAGTGACTCGATGAATCTTAAGGTATTACTTAAGCTAAAGCAGCTCCTTAAACCTCGGCCTCTTTGGCGTAATATCTCCAAGTCTCTCCAACTTATTAGCTTCATATGCCTGAAAATTCCCCTCAAAAAATCTAATCTCTCCCTCATCTTCAAAAGCCAGTATATGAGTGGCCAAGCGATCGATGAACCATCTATCGTGTGAGATAATGAGTGCACATCCTGCGAAATTTTCAATGGCTTCTTCAAGGGCACGAAGAGTATTAACATCAATGTCGTTGGTAGGCTCATCCAAAAGCAGCACATTGCCTCCTTCTTTGAGTGTGATGGCAAGGTGTAAACGATTTCTTTCACCACCTGATAATACGCCAACCTTCTTTTGCTGATCACCTCCGGCAAAATTGAATTTGCTAAGATAGGCTCTGGTGTTCATCTCAATATTTCCAATCCTAATTGTTTCTGTACCACCGCTAACTACTTCGTAAATAGTTTTTTCAGGAAGCAGATCTTTATGCGACTGGTCAACATACGCCAGTTTAACAGTACTACCGGTGCTGATATTTCCTGCATCTGCTTCCTCTTCACCCATCAACATCCTGAAGAGAGTGGTTTTGCCAACTCCGTTCGGACCAATAATTCCAACTATTGCATTCTTAGGTATATTGAGATTCATGTTGTCGATGAGTTGACGCTTGCCATATCCCTTACTGAGGTTCTCAATGTCGATTACTGAATCACCTAAGCGTGGTCCGGGTGGAATAAAGAGCTCAAGATTGGCTTCTTTTTCTTTTACCTCTGCATTGCTCATGGCATCATATGCATTTAATCGGGCTTTGCCTTTTGCCTGACGTGCTTTGGGTGCCAAACGACTCCATTCTAACTCTCGTTTTAGTATTTTCTGGCGCTTAGATTCAGCCTTTTGCTCATTGGCCATCCTATTGGTTTTCTGTTCAAGCCAGCTGCTGTAATTGCCCTCCCAGGGAATGCCCTCGCCACGATCAAGCTCAAGGATCCATCCAGCTACATTATCAAGAAAATACCGATCATGAGTAACCGAAATAACTGTTCCAGGAAAGTTTTTCAATAACTGCTCTAGCCAATGAACACTTTCTGCATCTAAATGGTTAGTTGGTTCATCAAGCAGCAGGATATCTGGTTTGCTAAGCAGAAGTCGGCACAAGGCTACCCGGCGACGCTCACCACCTGAGAGGATATTTACAGCTGTGTCATCAGGAGGACATCTTAATGAATCCATTGCTACTTCCAGAGTGTGATCTAACTCCCATGCTCCTAATTGGTCCATTTTCTCTAATAATTCACCCTGATCCTCAATCAGCTTCATCATCTTATCGTCATCCATCGGTTCAGCCAGTTTGGCCGATATTGCTTCATAAGCATTAACCACATCCACAATATGCTGAACACCCTCCTGAACAACTTCTTTGACCGTTTTTGTTTCATCCAATTCAGGCTCCTGCGCCAAATACCCAATCTTGTATTCTTTATCAAAAGTGACTTGTCCCTGGATATTAGTATCAAGTCCGGCTATGATTTTCAGCAAACTGGATTTTCCGGATCCGTTTAATCCAATAACGCCAATCTTCGCCCCATAGAAAAAGGAGAGCCAGATGTTTTTTAAAACTTGCTTGCTGGGCGGGAAGGTTTTGGATACACCTTCCATTGAGAATATTATTTTTTTGTCGTGCATAGGTGTTAATACTTATTTGTTTGTTATTGGCGAAAATGGCAGGTG
>JAGLDP010000208.1 GCA_023145515.1 Bacteroidales bacterium | reverse complement strand
AATAATTATTGGATCTCCAACAATTAATCAGAATACCTTATTACCCGTGTACAGGCTATTCTCAGTTATCAATCCAATTCGTGATAAGGGAAAGCTTAGCGCTACTTTTGGTTCCTATGGATGGAGTGGTGAAGCACCAAAAATTATTGAGGGTAATTTGAAAAATCTCAAATTAAGACCTGCTCTGGATGGACTACTCGCAAAATTCTATCCACACGATGAAAAGTCAGATCGGTTCATCGAATTTGGAAGAAAGTTTGCCGAAACTATGCAATCAAATTTATAATTACCTAATCACAGCAAATTTCTCCAGAGCGCGTAAACTACCATTACTATCATGCATACGAATCAGGTAGATACCCTGCTGATAGGAATTGACATCAATTTGATGGGATAGCGTATTGGAAGGCCAAACTTCTATTCCAATCAATCTTCCTGTTTTGTCAAATATTTCAAGTCCGAATTCTTCATTGGCAATAGCTTGAAGATTCAGGTTTAAAATATGACTTGCAGGATTTGGATAAATTCTAAGATCTAAGAGACTAAGCAATTCCGAGCGAATATCTGTACTCAGATTAGTAAGATCATCAGTTGCTGCCTGATACACTTCTCTCGTATTATCATTCTGCACAAATACAGCTATTCTAAGCATTTCAGGATTATAAGGATCGCTGTAATTCCAACTAAATTGCTCTGTAATAGTCTCTGCTTTTTCCCATGCATTGAAATAGGCTGTTCCTGCAGCATTGGGAATCATATCTTTAACTACATTCAAGAAAGTTTTTTGTCCATTCACTAAAGTAACAGCATCAATAAATTTCTCATAAACTACTACCTGAAGAATTCTTTCATCTGCTTCCAGGTCTTCCAATGCACTTAACTCTACATCAATTGTAAGTGAACTTCCTCCATAGTTTATATCCAGATTTATATCAAATATAGGTTCGTATAATGACTGTAATACAATATCCTCATCATCCAGATTTTCTATTTCCGCTCCACTGTCAAAATTGAGCAAGCCCTCTCCTCCTCCGTCTAGTATTAGATTGGGTAATTTGTTCACCCCATAATAAAGAGCCCGGGTAGCAGGAACAAAAACATTAGACTCATTAAAAATATCAGAACCACCAAGGTCAGTATGATATTCCAATTTAACAACATCGCTATAATTATTCCTATAAAGGCTATTAACGGCAGCATCACTCCCTCTTAATCCGGTATTGGATCCATTTGTAAAAGATTCCATTAATACCATACGTGTACGAGACATGATTTTAAAATTGTCAAAAGCAAAACCTTTACTCTCGAGTCCCAATTGATGGGTAGTTCCATAATGCATTCTGAAACGAACATTTGGCTTATCTAGTAATTCATCGATATAGCGAATAGCAGTAATCCATTCTTCATCATCCTGAGTTCCAGACCATCCTATTTCTTGTCCAGCTGGTTTGTTCGCAATCTGAAAATCGTTAAACCATTCTATTCCCTGTTGCCAGGTTCCCACATTTTGCCAGGTAATTTCATTATCGACAGAAGATTGCAGAACTACTCCTTCATTATCTTCCATATATCTGAAAATATCCATAGATATCATGGGTTTTTCAAGATCCCTCAGGTTAAAACAGGGAGAAATTACCCAAGCCTGCTCACGTACAATAGAATCGGGAACGTCTGTAAACCAAGCATTTGAATTATATGCAGTGGAATCAGAAAAATCGGCAAAATTGTAATTCCAGCTGTTATATTTTGAGTCATCTTCCTGATTGGTTGACCACCGGCCATTATTGTTTTCAAAATCTTCAAAATAATATCCATCATCAACGACACGAATGGTTGGTTTTAGTACAATTTCACGAATAAATTCATTTTTACAACCAATATTAGTTTCGACATTCAATTTTACTGTATAATCATCTATCCCTGAAAAAGTATAATACACAGAATCATTTCCTTTTAATGAAGAAGAATCAACAGCTGAATTAAAGAAGGTCCAATTAAATAATATGAGGTCATTCTCACTTGTGGCATCAGAAATGAATAATATTGAATCTCCATCAAGAAAACACTCATTTGTCCAATGGAAGCTTCCATCAGGTTTATCACCAAAATCAATGGTACGACTTAGGGTATCAGAACATCCATCTGGAGTGATTGCAATTAACTGAATAGTTCTGTTTCCAGGGCCTGTATATATGTGAAAACCATCTATAGAAGTACCAAAATTATCTTCGCCACTATGAACGTCTCCATAATTCCACATCCATTCGGAAACAGTATGAGGATTTACCGTCTCATTATGAAAGATAATTGTTTCTTCACTTGCAATACAAACATCACTTTCCAAAAACTGAACATCAGGAACAAAATTGACATTTACTACTTTACTAACAGACCTGGAACACCCGTTCACGGTAGTATTTGTATATAGGATGGTATTCGCTCCAAGATCTGCATTAGCGGGATCGAAAATAAATCCATCTATAAGATTTCCTGAAACTCCCGGGAGGCCGGAAAAAATCCCTGTTTCAATATCTCCTTCAAGTATAACTACCGGATCATTTTGACAAAATTCATCCTGCGTTAGTGTAATAATTTTAGGCGTCTGAACTATCTCAATTTCGAAATCTTCGCGTAGTATCAGGCTTGCTCCCCCATCATTATATTTATATTCAACCGTATAAATCCCTTCTTCAAGCAAAGTTGGGCTAACAGAGGCTGTATTATTATGATTATCAATTAGTCCTCCTACAGGTGATTGATCTGAATTCAGCAAGCGGAAATCACCTATTACTCCGGCAGTATTAGAGGCTTGCACCTCAAAACTACTTTCATAGTCACAATAAACTGTTTTTTGAATAGAAATATCCCCCTGAGCACCCAGAACAAAAACTACTGCACTATCCACGCTTAAGCAAGCATCATCATTTGTATAATCATAATAAATAGTATGCGGAGAATTGGTAGTATCTGCAATACCAGGGTTGAAATAACCGGTAGAAGATATTACACCAAGACCGGAAAAAGTACCACCCAATATATCTGCTTCCAGAAGAATCGGGTCATCTTCCAGACTATAATTTTGATTCAGATTAATAATAGAAACATCTGTTTTTGGATTTACAGTAACTGAAACTAATCCTGAACCGCTATTCTTTATTCCGTTAAAATCAAGTACAGAGTCAATTGCAAAGTTTGCAGAAGCGGAAGGGCTGACATAGAATTCGTAAGGAGAAGCCAATATTCCATTATGATGTGTAGTAGTACTACCATCAAAACTGTATAGTTCCAAAGGAAATCGTCCGGTAAGATTTACAATCAGCAGAGCTGAATCGTCTTCACAAATTTCCTGATTACCCACAATGGTTGCTGTAGGTAAAACAGTATAAATTGCAAGGCTATTTGGCTCCACTGTCTGATACAGTGCGGCTATATTTCCTGCAAGATCAGACATTTTTACTTTTACATCTAGTAAACCCGGATCAACCTCATCATCAGATGAACTCACTGTATAATATAAAGTATATTCCCCAGACCCGGTAGCTAAACTTGTAATTTTTGAAGAAAAATAAGGGATTCCATTAACTTCAGTCAGAAGGTCAAAACCATAATTATTCTCATCTGCTGTTACAACTATTTCCACAACATCATCAACGGAATATATTCCATTCGTAAGACTAATCGAATTGATTTGTGGAGAATTTGCATCGATTGATACACTATTTGCTGTAAGGCTGTTAAACAAATTACTTTCATTACCTGCCAAATCTGTAAAAGCAAGCTGAGCGCTTAGCGCTCCCGTAGAAACGTTGTTATTTCCTTCATTTACAGTATATTGCAATAAATATACGCCATTGCCTATATCTTGTAAAACTAAGCTTGGCGAGGCAATCGCTACTGAATTAACAGAAGTAGAGGACAGAGCCGAATAATCTTCATCATTGGCCGAAACAATAATATCAATCTGATCCCCAATTTTATAAGAATTTCCCGAAACCTGCATATAATTAATAGCAGGTCTTGTAGCATCAATTACAGTAACGTTACTAATTTGTCCATCAAAGGCATCTCCAATTAAAGGCAGATTATCGAATTGCAATCCGACAACAGGTATATCATCACTCGCAAAGAAATCGCCACCATCCTCATCCACCGTAAAATACCCAATATAGTAAGAATCATTTTGCTTACTGATACTATCCAGGCTTCGCCCGGCAACGGTTCCATAAAAATCTGTGTATTCTTCAGCATCTGCAACAACAGTGATCGCGACAGGAACAACATCACCAATTTTGAAAGTGTTAGCTACTATTGTAACCACTGAGATTTCAGGTTCGGATTGAGCAGTAATTATAATATTATTTGAGCTTAATGTACCCGCAGCTGTAAGTTCTACACCATCTACAATAATAGAAAAATCATTAATCTGAGAATCAAAATCATCAATCAAAGATAGTGTTACATCCGCACTTGTTGAACTAGAATAAGAAACTGAAACTACTGATATGATTAAAGGTTTACTGCTAGTAAAATTTGACAGATTGAGACTTCCATCTATAAATGTTTCATCTTTTAAACTTATAGTTAGTACGGCAGCACCAACAGTATATTCATCGAGACCCGGATCATTAATGAAAATCTCAGGTGGTGCAGGTAATACTATCATATTCGGACTCGAAGTAAAAGTCCCGGAACTGGTATTCAGTAAACAACTGGCAGGAATATCAACGCTTAAAATATCATTTGCTACAATACTATAAGTCGGTACTCCCGGTAAACTAATTGTTAGTGTCTGACCGATAACATTTACATTCGCATTACCCTGGTCAGAACCAATAATTGCCGGTTTAACTTTGGTTTCCCATTCTGAGCTTCCAGAAATGCTGTTTATTAAAGTAACCGTTAGTGGATGATTATCTCCCACATTTGGATCCCATTCATCATTCGTAAGATTAAAAACTATCTCGCCCCCACCTGAACGAATGCTATCTTCTTTATTGTAGATAGCTGAAACAATATTTCCTGAAGTAGTTATACTTGCCGCAAGTGGTAAAATAGAAAATGCATTATTCAGGATATAGGTTCCAGTTGAAGTGCTCTTTAAAAGATCGGGATCTATATCTATATCTATGAAGTCTTCCACACTAATATCATATCCGGCAGCAGCAGGAAAAATTATTGTCAGGCTTGTTTTACTATCCAGATTTACATTTGCCAAACTATATGCGGTAACAGATGAATTCCAAGAACTCCCCCCTGATATTCCATTGAACAATAGATTTGCAA
>JAGLDP010000207.1 GCA_023145515.1 Bacteroidales bacterium | reverse complement strand
GATCAAAGACCTGAAAGGTTTTACACTCTTGTTAACTTTTTGTTCTTCCACTATTCCATCATTCCAATCTTCCTGTCTGTTCCATTTATATGTCCAAAGGTTAAACAAAAAAATCAAGTCACAAAAGTGTGAATGTCTTCTGGTATTATATGTCAAATGTCAGAAGGCAAATGCATGCCATGTAAAATGCGACGAAGGAGCATATTTTACTATGGGCAAATGTTGAAGAACCCGGAACTTTCTTAAACCTTCTTGAACATTCTTGCACATTCTTAAGCCCGAAATAGTATTTCCTAAAATCCCAGAATATATCATTCCTTTATCCCAACCATATCCAGCATAAAGGCATATTCAAGGGCGGTTTCCCGGTATCTTCTGAACCTCCCGGAAACGCCTCCATGCCCCCCTTCCATATTGATGTGAAATGCCAGGAGATTGCCATCTGTTTTTAGATCCCTCAGCTTTGCTACCCATTTTGCAGGCTCCCAGTATTGAACCTGCGAATCCCAAAAACCTGTAGTGACAAGTATATTCGGATAATCCATAGCTTTTACATTATCGTAGGGAGAATAGGAAAGCATATAATCATAATACTCTTTTTGTCGTGGATCGCCCCATTCATCCCATTCAAAAGAAGTTAGCGGAATACTCTCATCCAGCATGGTAGTAACAACATCCACAAAGGGAACCGCAGCAACTACACCTCTATAAAGTTCCGGTTGCATATTCAAAACAGCACCCATAAGCAAACCGCCGGCACTTCCACCCATCGCAAAAAGTTTTTCACTGTTTGTGTATTTTTGTTCTATCAGGTATTCTGCACAGGTATTAAAATCTGAAAAGGTATTTATCTTATTTAAAAGTTTTCCATCTTCATACCACCAGCGTCCCATTTCACTCCCTCCACGAATATGAGCAATGGCATAAACAAAGCCCCGGTCTATCAAACTTAAGCGGTCGGAGCGAAAGGATGCATCCCTTGAATAACCATAGGAACCATAAGCATATAAAAGAGTGGGATTATTCCCATCCAGCTCTATACCCTTCTTATAGACAATGGAAACAGGAATTTCAACACCATCTGCAGCTGTTGCAAAAAAACGTTTTGTCTCATAATTATCTTTATCAAAACCACCCAGAACTGCTTCTTCTTTCAGGAGTACCTTTTCTTTAGTTACCATATTAAAATCAAAGGTTGAACTGGGAGTAGTCAGGGAAGAATACCCATAACGTAGAATATCTGTGTCAAACTCAGGATTAGCAGAAAAACGGGCACTATACGTCTCCTCTCCAAAATCAATATAATAATCTTTACCATTCCAATTTATAACTCTCAAGTTTGTCAAACCTTTAATTCTTTCACTCACAACAAGAAAGTTCTTGAATATTTCAAAACCTTCCAGGAGTACATCATCACGATGAGGAATTACATCGGCCCAGTTTTCTTTAGTGGTTTTTGAGACAGGGGTTTTCATTAACTTAAAGTTTTTAGCCCCCGCAATATTAGTCTTGATGTAGAAATCTTTTCCAAAATGGTCAATATCGTACTCCAGATCCTTTTCTCTTGGCTGAAAAATCCTAAAATTACCAGTTGGATTATTTGCCTCAAGAATCCTATATTCGGTAGAGAGTGTATGTGATGAACCAATTACCAGGTATTTTTTAGACTTAGTCTTATAAATATTTGTGCTAAAGGTTTCATCTTCTTCATAGTAAACTTCCCGGGCATCATTACTCCCTAATTGGTAAGTATTGATTTTATCAGATCTCAAAGTTACCGGATCTTTAGTAGAGAAAAATACAGTTTTATTGTCATTGGCCCAGGTAACACCACCTGTTGTATTAGGAATTTGATCAATCAACAAGTCTCCTGTTTCGAGATTTTTAAAATAAATCGTGAAACGGCGACGGCTGACAGTATCAACACCATAGGCGAGTATATTATTATCCTCGCTAATGCTCATTCCTGCAACCTGAAAATAATCATATCCTTCAGCAAGCGTGTTTACATTAAGTATTATTTCCTCATCAGCATCAAGTGTTTCTTTTTTGCGGCAAAATATCGGGTATTCCTGACCTTCTTCGTACCTTGTATAATAGTAGTATCCATTTTCCTTATAAGGTACAGATTTATCATCTTTCTTTATCCTGCCTACAATTTCATCAAACAATGTTTGCTGAAATTCATCTGTATGTGCCATTACCTGTTTGGCATAGTCGCTCTCTGCTTCTAAATATTCTCGCACTTTACGAGTTTGCTCATCAGGATTTTCAGTATTTTTCTGCTCATCAGAAAGACGCATCCAATAATAGTCATCAACTCGGGTATCCCCGTGCATGGTAAGTTCTTTTGCAATTTTATCTGCCACCGGTGGTTTAAAAGTGTTTTCTCTTGGTGCGCAGGAGTACATTGAGATTAAAACAATCAGGCTGATACCTGTAAGGATCGAGAAAGATGATTTTGATGTTTTCATAAGATTTTAAGTGAAGAATTGTTTCGATACAAATTAAAATTAAAATACACTGGTGTCTGGTAAAAATTATTTAGAAAGGAACTTCTATATGACAAAATCACAATTTCTGGATAATTTTGATTTCACAACAATAATAAAATACCACGAGCAAATCTACAA
The DNA here is from genome assembly GCA_023145515.1 of Bacteroidales bacterium. Classification (GTDB taxonomy): domain Bacteria; phylum Bacteroidota; class Bacteroidia; order Bacteroidales; family UBA12481; genus JABHCC01. The sequence continues at coordinate 4,249 of JAGLDP010000207.1, read as the reverse complement.
ATTTTACCGGAGAACATTTTTTCAAATAGAATGTAACATATTTACATGGTTTTGATAACCGAAAATAACGTGCTTGTTAACACTTCATAATTGGAAATTTGTGACTAAATTTCAAAAATATGGATATGTTATATAGCATTGTGCTATCAAAAAATTAAGCATTAACTTTAAAAATGAATTTTACCAAATTATGTACGCTGGTAAAGAGTTTCACCTTAAATATATTTTAATAACTAAACCTTTTAATTATGAGAAAACTGCTATTGTTTATTTTTCTTTTCTGTGGTTTTGCTATTGTGGCAAATTCGCAGCAAAAGACTGTAACAGGAACAGTAACAGGGGCCGATGATGGATTGACTATTATTGGCGCTACTGTTCAGATTAAAGGTACCACGACTGGTGCTACCTCAGATTTTGATGGGAAATACTCTATTATGGCTAATGAAGGAGATATTCTCGTCTTCAGATTTGTAGGAATGAAATCAAAAGAAGAGGTCGTTGGTGCTGCAAATGTAATTGATGTTGTTCTGGAGCTTGATGATGTGGGCCTTGAGGAAGTTATTGTGATCGGTTACGGAACTGCTATTAAAAGAGAGTTGACCGGTGCAATTACCAAGGTTTCTACTGAAGGACTTGCAGAAACACCTAATGTTAGCTTTCAATCGGCAATCCAGGGAAAGACAGCTGGTGTTTTTATTGAACAAGCTAGTGGGAAACTTGGCGAGACAGTAAAAATGCGTATCAGGGGATCTTCGTCTATTTCAGCAGATAACCAACCTCTTTATGTTATAGATGGTATACTTGTTACTTCTACAAATTTGAGTCATGCAGGAAACCAGCCTACCAGTCCTCTTGCCGATATCAACATGAATGATGTTGAGTCGATACAGATTCTCAAGGATGCTTCAGCCGCTGCTATTTATGGTTCACGTGCTTCAAATGGTGTTGTGCTGATTACAACTAAAAAGGGTTCGGCTGGTGCCACGAAATTTAATGTCTCTTATACAACAGGCATAAGTGAACCCAGTAGACTTATGGAGTGGTTAAATGCTGATCAGTACCTGGAACTATTCGATGAGGCACTGAATAATGTGGTTGATGGAAGTGGTCTTGTTTGGGGCTGGCTTACACCTGAGCAAATGAAAGACAGATACCTTGGTGATCAGTGGACCGAAGGATGGGATACTGACTGGCAGTCGGAAGCATTCCAGAAAGGATCTTTCAATAGGATTAATATTTCAGCCAGCGGTGGTAGCGAGAAGGGTGGTTTTTACACAGGGTTCAGTTATGATAACACTGTCGGAATACTTAGAGGAAACTCTATGAACAAACTTAACGGGCGCATAAATATTGACCAAACTCCAACTGATAAATTTAAATTTGGTTTTGGAATGAATTTGATGCGTTCTGAAATGGACAGGGTAGAGAATGACAATGCATTTGCTACTCCTTTACAGTTGGTTGCCCAGGCCCCTGTCACACCTGTTATTGACCCGGAAACAGGAGAATACAACAAGAATACTATTTATTATAATGGTCTGATTTCTTTAAGAGATTCTGAAAATAACCAGATTAGTTTCAGGACTTTGACCAATGCATATGCTGCTTACGAATTGGTTAAAGGCCTAACTTTAAGATCTGAATTCGGTGCTGACATTCTTGACATGAGAGAGAAAAACTACTGGGGTCGTGAAACAATAGGTGCAGGACCTGGTGGAGAAGCTCAAAACCGGTCAGTCAGAGTGGTAAATTACAACTTTGATAATTACCTGACATATTCTACAGTATTTAATGCGCATGATATAAATCTGGTAGGAGGAATGTCTTACCAACAGTCAATGACAACCGGTTCGGATATCGAGGGAAAAGGATTTCCAACCGATGACTTTCAGAATATTGCAAGTGCTGCTGAGGCAACTAGCTTTAGTAGCTGGGAAACAGGAACAACATATCTTTCTTATTTTGGAAGAGCCAATTATAAGCTTATGGGGAAATACCTTCTTTCAGCAAGTGGAAGGCTAGATGGTTCATCAAGGTTTGGTATTGATAACAGGTATGGGTTCTTCCCGGCAGGATCTGCCGGATGGATAATTTCAGAGGAAGATTTTATGAGCGGTATTGAAAACACTCTCAGCTATCTGAAGCTTAGAACCAGTTATGGTTTAACCGGGAACTCCGGTATTCCTGACTTTGCACATCTTGCATTGTTTTCGGGTGTTAATTATGCAGGGCGTAACGGACTGGACCCAACACAACTCGCGAGTAGCGAGCTTGGCTGGGAAACGACAGCTCAATTTGATATTGGTCTTGAATTTGGTTTCTTTAATAATAGAGTTACCGGTGAGATCGATTATTATAACAAACAAACTACAGATCTGTTGTTGTATATGACTCTTCCATCCACTTCTGGATTTACAGGTGTCTGGAGTAATATTGGAGCACTTGAGAATAAGGGCTGGGAATTTGCTTTCCATTCCAATAACCTGGTTGGATCCTTTAAATGGTCAACCGATTTTAATATCTCATTTAACAAAAATAAGGTGCTTGATGTTAGCGGACCCGAAATTACCCCCAACTCAATTAACTATGTAATGGAAGGAGAAGCTATTGGAGTATTTAAAATAAGAAAATACGCAGGGGTTGATCCTGATAACGGAGATGCTCTCTATTATCTTGAAGAGGGTAGTAACGAGACCACTACAAATTGGAATCTTGCTGAAACACAGGTTGTAGGATCCCCTAATCCTGATTTTACCGGAGGTATGACTAACTACTTTGAATATAAAGGTTTCGATCTTAATATTCTAATCAGTTTTGTTTATGGGAATATGGTTTACAATGGTGGAGGCAGGTACCAGTCAGCTAACGCAGACTGGTGGGATAATCAGACTCTCGATCAAATGGACAGATGGCAGAATCCTGGAGATAAAACCGATATTCCCCAGGCCAGATTTGCTGAAGGAAACGGGACACGCCATTCAAGCCGTTATCTATCTGATGCTTCTTATTTGAGAATAAGAAATATTAGTTTTGGATATAATCTTCCTGCAAATTTGGTTAACAAGATAAAGATGTCAAATGCACGGGTTTATATTGGAGTGCAGAATCTTTATACACTGACCAACTATCATGGATGGGACCCGGAAATAAACTGGATTGGGACAGGCCAGAGTACCCAAACTACAAATATAGTCCAGGGTTATGATTTCTATACCGTACCCCAGGCCAGGACTTACTCTCTAGGAATTAATCTTTCATTCTAAAAACAGCTAACAATGAATATCATGAAAAATAAAATATCATATATACTATTTTGGTTGCTGATCTTCCCGGTACTGATCTTTCAAAATTCATGTACAGAGAAGTTGGAATTACTCCCGAAGCAATCGATAGACGCAAGTACTGCTCTTACTACACCTGATAATATAAAGGCCACTCTTGTTGGAGCATATCTTTCAGCACGCAGCAGGGATATCCTGGGATCCAGATTTAATGAATTTAGTGAGCTACTGGCTGCCACTACAGATCTGAGATTTATCGGAACATATTCACAACCCCGGGATATAATTAATAAGAGTATATCGGTTACCAACTCTTATGCCGAAGACACTTGGGTTCGCGCTTATGACCTTATAAATGTTTGTAATATTTTAACAGACCCTGAGATTTTAGCTATTCTTGATTCAGATGATGCTAAAACTGTTGAAGGTGAAGCAAAGTTCCTCAGAGGGTGGGTCTATTTTGAGATGGCCAGAATATATGGTTTACCATATGAACCAGGCCAGACAAACAGCCAATTGGGTGTTCCAATAATATTAACACCTACTAAAGATGTCAGTGATGCAATCAATGTGGCACGTAATACGGTGGAAGAGGTCTACAATATTGCAATTAGTGATCTTAATGATGCCAGGGACCTACTCTCTGAAACAAATGACGTTTATGCTACTACCTATGCTGCCAGCGCAATTTTAGCCAGATTACACCTTCAAAAAGGCGACTTTGCATCAGCAGCCACTGAAGCCAACAGGGTTATTGAATCAGGAATGTATGCTCTCACAACAACGCCCCTTGGTGCTTTTAATAATACCGGAGCCTCCCCGGAGGATATTTTTGCGTTTCAGAACAATGTTGCCAGCAATACTAATTGGCTGACTGTAATGTATGCATCGCTAAATGGAATGGGTCGTGGTGACTATGACGTACAGCAGGTCTTTCTTGATACATTTGACCCTCTCGATCTCAGGGG
>JAGLDP010000206.1 GCA_023145515.1 Bacteroidales bacterium | reverse complement strand
GAAGCATGACTGTCCCCCGATTTCAATGAATTGTTTGTCTCTGGATCAATCCCTAATGGACTAGTTACTCTGAATGGCCTCGAAGGATCTAAGCTCCTCACCAAAGGAGCCGTATTATTGATGTGAAATTCTTTTAAAGACCAGTTATCAGAAGGCTTTGCCCCCAATCCCAACTCATTATCACCAGTCCAGAATATAAGAGCCGGATGGTTTCTTTGCTTCTTTATATTGGCTTCAAACTCTCTCAACAACAACTGAGCAAATGCAGGTTCATCTACCGGATAATTCTGACATGCCAGCATCAAATCCTGCGACACCATGATCCCTTTTTCGTTGCACTTTTCCCAGAAGGTATCTGACTCATATATTCCACCACCCCATACGCGCATCATATTAAATCCACCCTGCTGGAACTGACTTAGGAGCAATTCATATTTTTCTTCTGTGACTGTAGCCGGAAACGGACTTGCAGGAACCCAGTTTGCTCCTTTTGCATATATTCTCCTGCCATTTATCACAAGTGTAAAAGAGCTTCCAATATCATTTTCATCTTTAATCTCCTCTATTTCAACTGTTCTAATACCGGTTTTCGTGCTTTTTGAATGCAACAATGTTCCCTTAGCATCATATATTGCTGCCATAAGGGTGTAGAGCGGTTGTTTGCCTGATCCGTTTGGCCACCAGAGTTGAGGATCGTTAATGCTGAAATCAAACTTAAGTTCGTCATTATCGACTTCGGATTCCTTTTGCCAAACAATTTTTCCGCCAGGTGATCTTAAAGTAAGTTTTGCCGTTTTTGCAGATGACTCTTTAATTGTTGATTCCAGCTCAACATGCATATTAGCCTGATTTTCAGATAGCTCTGAAGTATAGATATACAGCTTGTTAATCCTGGCATTTTGGTAGGAAACCAAGCGTGCCGGCTTCCAGATTCCAGCTGTTATAAAACGGTGTACCCAATCCCAACCAAAGGTACTTTGGTTACGGCGGACATATGGTCGGTACGGGTCTTCGAAGGCTCCGAGCAGAGGTTTAATTTTTGATTTGTAGTCGGCATATTTTGCGATCGGGTAAAACCTGACCTCAATTACATTGCCTTTTGATTTCAGAAAATCAGTGCTTACATCGTATTCAAATGGTAAAAACATATCCTGGGAAGAGAGTACGGTCGGAGTTCCTATCTTTTTTCCATTGATGTAAATATCAGCATAAGTGTCTAGTCCGTCGAATTGCAGCACAAGCCAATCCTGCATGAAGTTTTCGGGCAGGTCGAATAGTTTCTTATAGCGCCATTCCCAGTGTTCGGGCCATTGGCATAGTTCAGCATTATCACGCCAGAATGGATCGGAGATATAGCCTTCACGCTGCAGATCAGTATGGACTTGTCCCGGAACCTTCCCAGTCAGAGAAATACTATTAGATCTGTCTGGACTATAGCCTTTTAGTTCCCAGTCGCCATCCAAACTATATACTATGGTGTTAGTATTCTCTGGTATAATAATTTGAGCATGGGAATTTGTCATCGCAATTGACAAAATAAACAGGAGACCTAAGATTGTTCTTATCATATGGTTAGTATTAAGTAATTTATTTTAGTTTATTTAGTAAGTTCTTGCATTTGTTCATTTGCATTAACAATAGCATCCAGCATATAGCTTGTAATAATTTACTCCAATCCCGTAGAAATCAGTCCTCTTATACTTTAAAACTCCGTTTTCATTGTAAATTCCTTTGGTGTAAGAAGGTTCAGGTATATAATCCTTTTTACAACTGATACTTAGCAGAGCTAATGCAATGAAAAGTGTAAAAATTCTATTCATTTTTTATTATTTGTTTGAATAACAGTCCGGAATTGGTTCTTATTTTGACAAAATAGACCCCGTTTGCAAGATTTGAAATATTAATATTTACTCTGTTTTCTGAAGAAACTTCGCAGGATTTCACCTGTTTAAGAGTCATGTCGAAAATCTCAATACTTTCTATTATGTCAGAGTTCAAGCTTTCAATAACCACGTAGTCATCAGAAGGGGTGGGGTATAAGCGAAAATGATCCTCCTCTGTATTATGTATTCCCAAAGGCTCTGTAGTAGGTTCAATTTTGTAAATCAAATTACCCCAGGCTTCAAGGTTTTCAAGTACAAACCTGTTGTTTGTTCCCTTAACAGGTGATAATATCTGTTTTGTATCCGTTATCAGGTTGTGAAACTCATGTTTGACATTTTCGCTCAACCTCATTTCCGCAAGTGGAAGCTCAATAGTAATATTATTCACAGCAGTTGCTTTTGTGCCCAATACAATAATTCCTACGCTATCACCGGTGACATTATAGTAACCATAAGGAGGCAGATTGGGCTGAGCACCATAAACAGGAATCTTAAGCATTGGTTTCTGATTCAGTTTATGTGTTGACGGACCAATAAGGTTTTTATATTGTTTACGAATATAGATCATCTTACGGATCTCATTGAACTGTGCCTGATTTGTCTCAAAATCGTCCCAGTTTTTTCTTTAGCCAAATCAATAAGGCTTTGCCAATAACTGTATCCAATAACATTAGCAATTTCAAAAGGCTCTAAATCTAAACGTAGTCCATCCAAATCGTATTTTACAATCCAGTCATTAACCAAAACATCTCTATACCAGTCTTTTAATGATTGATTATGGCTTCCGTCATCCTTTTTCCAGATCAATTCTGCAGTATTCCAACCAGTATATTGCGGGTGATGGCCAAACTCATCATCAATCCATTTAAAAAACTCAGGGTGTGATATAAGAAGTGAACTTGTGTTTTCAGGTCCTGCTGCGTCCCAGGCCGACTGCCAATTCAATTTTTTAATAAATACATCACGATCAAAAACTCCATGAAACTCAAAGTCTAAAAAAACTTTAATACCCATGGCATGCAATTCATCTACAAGCGCTTTAAAATCGGCTTCGGTTTCCAATTGTGGCTCAAGCTTGTTTGGTTCTGTAAAAGAGTAAAATCCCCACTCTTCTGGCTTGTCATTGTAAATAAACGATTCTGCAACAGGTGTAATGTGAACTCCTGTAATACCAAGTTTTTCTAAAATCCAAAGCTTTTCACGGGTAGAGTTTATTGTTGGCTCTTCGCCAAATTTATCTACACGTAACATGTACATTATCAAATCCTGGGTCCATTCCGGCACATCAGGAGTGAGGTTCTCATTTCCACTTAAAT
>JAGLDP010000205.1 GCA_023145515.1 Bacteroidales bacterium | reverse complement strand
TTGAGATTCAGGAGGACTTTGATAATTCGGGTTTAGTTACTGGTGAATTGAATCAGGAGATTACCGGAGCTCTTGTGTGTCTTGATGTAACGGATGCAGTGCTGGATGAAGCAATTGATGCCGGGATTCAACTAATTATTTCGCATCATCCCCTTATCTTCAAAGGAATCAAAAATTTGGTTCCTGCCGGAATGGTTAACAGGATTCTTGTCAAAGCAATCAGAAATCAAATAGCTATATACTCTGCACACACTAACCTGGATAAAGTAACTCCGGGAGTGAGCTCGGCTCTTGCTGATCAGATTGGACTTCAAAATCAACAAATACTTGTTCCTGATGATCGTCTTGGTGCTACTATAGGTATGGGTATTGTTGGAGATATGCCTTCTCCAATGGATGAAGGTGATTTTCTTGAAATGATAAAGGATCGCTTGAGTTTAAAGTGTATTAGATATACAAATTTTTTAGGCAAAGCTATTTCGCGAGTGGCTGTTTGTGGCGGTAGTGGGAGCGATTTTCTTCAGCAAGCCAAAGATTCTGGTGCTGAGGTTTTTATTACCGGAGATTTTAAATACCATCAATTTTTTGACGCAGATCAACAGATATTGATAGCTGATATTGGACATTTTGAAAGTGAGGTGTTTGCTACTAAAGTGTTGAAGGAAATAGTTTCGAAAAAATTCGCTAACTTTGCCGTTCATTTGTCGAAAATTGATACCAATCCAATAAAGTATTACTGATAATATGGCAGCACAACGTTCTGGAAAAAAAGATAAAGGACAAACAGTTGAGGATAAAATTCGTGATTTGTTTGAACTTCAACAGGTTGAATCAGAGAAGGATAGGATTAGAACTTTAAGAGGTGAATTACCACTTGAAGTGCAGGATCTTGAAGATGAACTAGCCGGTTTGCAGACCCGCATAACTAATTTTGAAGAGGAGGCAAACGAATTAGAAGCAGCAGTTACTAAGAAAAAGAATGATATTGTTGAGTCTCAGTCCTTGATAAAAAAGTATGAAACTCAGCAAGATAACGTGAGAAATAATCGTGAATTCGATTCATTAAGCAAAGAAGTGGAGTTTCAAACACTTGAGATTCAATTGTGTGAAAAGAGAATTCGGGAATTCTCAACTCGTTTGCAGGATAAGCAAACAATGGTTGAAGATTCTAAAGCAATGTTTGAAGACAGGAAGAAAGACCTTGACGATAAGAACAAGGAACTGGATGAGATTGTTGCTGAAACTAAGAAGGATGAAGAATCAATGGATAATCGTTCTGCTAAGATCAGTGCTCGTGTAGAAGAAAGATTGCTTACAGCTTATAGAAGAATTCGAACGAATGCTCAAAATGGTTTAGCTGTTGTATCTGTTGAAAGAAATGCTTGTGGTGGATGTTATAACCGCATACCACCTCAGAGACAACTTGATATTCGTGCGCGCAAAAAGATTATTGTTTGTGAGTATTGCGGAAGGATATTAGTAGATAAGGATATTATGGAGCCAAATACTGAGACTGTTTAGTTGACAAAATATTGTTTATTTTCAAGGGTGATTTTTTATCACCCTTTTCTTTTGTAATAAACTTTATGAGACCTATATTTTTCTTCTTGTTTTTTGTCCTGCCAATGAGCCTTGCCGGGCAATCGATTTCATCAGAATCTATAAGATGGAGACTGCTTGATTTGCAGCTGGAATTTGGTAATGAGCAGATACAGAAGCTTAACCAATCGTCTGCAAAGAGTGAATTAATTAGCCTTGAGCTTTTTTTGCAACTGATGACAAATCAAACTGAGTCTGAATACGACAGGTTTCTGCAAGAATCTAAAAGATTGGCTAAGGATTTCCGTAAGGATTTTGGAAATACTTCTTTCAAATCATCACTTTTTCTATTCCGCCTACACATGTACCGAGCGATCAGCTCAGCGCAATTTGAGAAATACGGAGTAGCGGCTAAAGATATAATTCAATCTCATAAGGCATATAAAAGAATGCTTGAGCGTCATCCGGCTCATCCATTAACTAAAATGGCCAGAGGTTTTTTTGCAGTTCTTGTTAAACAAGTGCCTGACAGATATGGTAAATTTGTAAAACTTGCTGGATTTGATGAGGTACAGGAGGATGGATTTCGCCTATTGAAAAGTGCATATAAACAATCAAAAGGATCAGATGATACTTTGGTGGCCGAAACTGGTTTGCTTTGGGTGCTTTGTTTATGGGAGTTTGATCCTAATCATGAGCATGCTCATGAAGCCTGGCAAATGCTGGATGATAATAAGCAGATAAGCGCTCTTGCATTAACCAGATACGTAGGTCTATTATCAGGGTTCAAGTCCGGCAAAATGGATATTGTTAATTCTATTCTTGATAAAATGGAAGAAGATGATCAGATGGACAGACTATCATATTCTTATTATCAACGAGGCAAATACCGTTTGTTTTGCAGAGAAGCAGAATGTGTTGATGATTTCAATCGTTTTATCGAAAAGGCAGGGCAGGGTAATTATGTGAAATCTGCCTGGTTAAGAACTGGCTTTTATTGGACAATCATTGGAGACGAGTCAAGGGCTGAATATTGCTTTGAACAGGTTGGTAATCAGGGGGTATCTCTGTATTGGAATGATTCGCAGGCAATGAATGAGGTTTTAGGAGTTGTCAGGCCACATCCAAAGCTGCTAAGTCTCAGGTTATTATATGATGGTGCATTTTATGAAGAGTGCCTCAAGGAAGCTGAACAACTTTTAAGTGCAAACCAAGGGGAGACAGATTCATTTCTTGCAGAGGTTTACTACCGAAAAGCTCGTTCATTTGAATCTCTGCATCAAACAGCAAAGGCCTTAGACATTTATGAATTGATTCTTCGTGATTTTAGAGAGGTTAAATCATATCATATTCCTCAATCTGCACTTTTTGCTGCTGAGATTTTGGTAGAGCAGAGACACAATCAGAAAGCTATTAGCTATCTTGACTTAGGCTCAGTAACAAATAAATATGCGTATCAGAAGACATTCAGAAGACAAATACAGTCGTTAAGAAGACAGCTGGAAAACTAACTAGTTACCTACCAACTTCCGCCTGCACCACCACCACCGAAGGATCCACCTCCGCCACCTCCAAAGCCACCAAATCCGCCACCTCCACCTGAGAAATCTCCAAACATTCCTCCATGAGAGCGACCGCCTGAGTTCATCATTCCTAGTAAAAGCAAAAAAGGAAGATTTCTGCCTACACCTGAATGTCGGCCCATTCTGCCCCGACCTCCAAAAATACTCATGAAAACAATAGCCATGAATACTATTCCAATAATCCCACCGCCACTACTTTGTTCATCAGTTTTAGTACGATAGTCTTCAGCTGTAAATTCACCTTTGGTAAGTGATATTA
>JAGLDP010000204.1 GCA_023145515.1 Bacteroidales bacterium | reverse complement strand
CCACCAAACATTTGTATTTTCCCAAAATCGATATCAACCGAATGTGTGCTAATTGCATCAAGAAAGTGCCTGTCGTGAGATACAACCAAGACAGTGTTTTCATAATTAGACAAATAATTCTCAAGCCATGTGACGGTATTCAGGTCAAGATCGTTGGTAGGTTCATCAAGCAACAAGTTGTCAGGTTTGCCAAAAAGAGCCTGAGCCAGTAAAATCCTTACTTTTTGCTTTCCGCTCATATCCTTCATTAAGGAAAAATGATATTTTTCCTTAATGCCCAGATCACTCAAAAGTGTGGCAGCATTATTTTCAGCATTCCAGCCATCCATATCAGCAAACTGTTCTTCCAGCTCAGCAGCATTAAGTCCATCTTCATCAGAAAAGTCCTCTTTTGCATATAGTGCATCTTTTTCCTGCATTACACTCCAAAGCTGAGAGTGCCCTTTCATAACAGTATTGAGTACTGAGAATTCGTCAAAGGCAAAGTGATCCTGACTCAAAACAGAAAGCCTTTCTCCTGATCCCAGAGAAATATGACCGGAAGTAGAATCAATTTCTCCCGAGATGGCCTTCAGGAACGTTGATTTTCCTGCACCATTGGCTCCTATCACACCATAGCAGTTACCTGCTGTAAACTTCATGTTAACTTCCTGGAACAATACTCTGCTTCCAAACTGAATTCTTAGATCTGCAACTGTAATCATTAGATATATTAATAGTGAAGCCTTTTAAAAAAAGCTTGCAAAAGTAAGAAAAAATTCAAAATATTTCAGATTTGTTTACTGATTGTCTTTAAACAGGACTTCTCCTTTTATTAGCCATGATAATCCAAATGCCCAAAGTGCTATGGATTCAAGCCAGAAGATGGGCTTAAGTTTTGCGAGACCGGGGATAGATTTTTCCAGAAACATGAAATAGATACCCATTAATATCATACTAACAAGTATTGTATACCCACAGCCTCGATACCATCTGTTGCGTATCCTTTTTTTCTTTGGCAGAGGTTTCGTATGCTTGCTCTTGGTAAATAGAAAAATTGAAAAGAAAGCGAAAGCAAGGAATAGAAGGGATGCAGATATCAAATGTAACTGCCTAATGATGGGATTGTCGCTCAGACAAGGAAACAGGGCTACACCTAAAGCAAAGACACAAGCTAAGTTTCCCGCCAGATTATCTATTCTCCCATAACCTTTATATGCAAAAAGGAACAAGCCGTAGGTGAATAGCACGCCTACCAGCACATCGCCCATATTGGTGTAATAATAGGCAGAGATAGATTTTTGTATCTCCTGATAAGCTCCCGGCACGTAGCTTCCGATTAGTAAAATAAATGGAAGAAGTATGCCCAGAATACCTAAAGATTTTCGCAGACTTAGGTAAGAAATTACTTCAGGAATAACTGGCTTGTTGGTTGCCATTTCTAATGATTTTCTTCTTCTTTTCCTAGTTTGTATATGCTTTTGAGTTGTAACATTACATAAAAGATGAAGCCCCAAGCTGTAAGTAAGCCCAAACAGTAGGTTAAAATCAACCAAATAGGAGCTTTTTTGTTAATATTCCACATGGCTCGTTCAGCTGTGAGACTAACCGGAGTAAAAGGCATGCCAGCAGCTAAAACGGCCTCTGAAAGAACTAGTCCAAATTTTTCTTCATCATTTAATTGAACGATGAGCGATAGATTTCCTTCCTCATCTCCTGGCAAATCAAGTGGTGCAGAGAATAATGCTATTCCTTCCAGGTCTGTCATGATTACCTCGCCTAATTGAAGATTGCCAAATTTACGCTTGACCATCAATCTTATTTCAGCTCCGGTTACCGGAGTGCGATTTCCATCCTCCATGCCTGAGACCTCAGCCCGTATTTGATGCTCTGATGACAAAAGGGTTAATCCAATATTGAGATCTGTCCACCGATTATCAGTAGCAGGTGCAGCAACTCTTTGTATGTAATCAGAATTAAAGCTTCTCAAGTAGGAAATGACATCCCAAACCTGACTGATAGTCATAACTTTTTTGAACGAAGCCATTTGTCCGCGACCCTCTCGAATTTTGTAATATAACTCTCCATCGCTATTCCCTTGGAATTTTGTGTCAGCCGGATCTCCCGGGGGAGGAACAAGGGGCATTGGGTTTCCTTCGCCAGGTATACCATGACAAGTACGACAATTAGTAAGGAAGATGGATGATCCTGATTCAATATTGGTTTCTGAAAATTCAAAATTTGCTAGTTTCCCTTTTTGAGCTCCAGGAACTATCCAGTCTTGAGCTGAAATGGAGTTGCTGATTAGCAAACCAAGAAGGATAGTATAAAGTAGTTTTTTCATAGCTGTCCGTATTTATTCAGTTGGTTTGTTATCAGTTGATTCTTGTTTCATTGCTGCCGTTTCCCATATTGAGATAACCGGAAATGCTTTTGATAGAACAGTGATGATCAATAGCGCCATCAGGATGCTTGCCAGCGTGACAGACGACTCAATTATGGTAGGTTTATATACCAGCCATTCATGAGGTACGCCTTGCATGGGAAGGAAGGGGTGTTCCTGTATAGGCACAACAATAATATAACGTTTAAGCCAGGCTCCTGCAATAACAAAGTAGGATATTACGGTGAGAGGCAGTGGCTCACGCATCTTTTTAAATAGCAATAGGATCATCGGGATTATTAAACCGAGCAGTTGAGTGCTCCAAAAAAGCAATGCGTATTTTCCGGCAAATAATGCATGGATATGCAGAGCATCCATTTTCTTTAATTTGTAAGCAGGCAAAAGAAATTCATTGATATTAAAATAAAAATATACAATGGCAACCAGAAACAGAAGCTTACCCATTTTGTCAAAATGCATTTTAGTAAGATAATCC
>JAGLDP010000203.1 GCA_023145515.1 Bacteroidales bacterium | reverse complement strand
GCTTGTTATGATCAGTAGTGGTAAGCTGGATGATAGCAAGCATTATGATCATTTAAGTTATGTTCTGAGGCAAAATGCCAAGGTGCTGGTTCCTCGCGCCAGAAGAATACTGATAGCAATCCTTCATGATTATTCGCATTTCTCGATAGGCACGATCGATGAGTTCTTTCAAAATATTCTAAGGTCGTTTACTCGTGAACTCGGAATATACTCGGGTTACAAAGTAGAACTAAATGCAAAAAAAGTTATTCTTCAGGCTATAGATCGACTTGTTAGCAAGTCAGATCATGATCCTGACCTTTTTAATTGGATGCTTTCGGGAATCACTGAAAAAGTGGAGGAGGGAAAAGCCTGGCGGAGATTTGAAGTGGATTTGTTGAATCTTGGTTATGAATTATTGCGTGAACAACTTGCAGTAATGACAGTTAATCCTGAATCAAATACATTTTCTGCTAAAAAAATTAAGCAGTTCAGAACGAATCTGACAAAACTTGAAAATAGATACCTGGAAAAAGTAGAGATTATCTCACAAGATGCCAGAGAGGCTCTGATGGAAGCAGGATTGGATGTTGCTGATTTTACTGGTAAGAAATCCGGACCGGCTGGTTACCTGATAAATCTTCAAGGAGGGAACTATGATCCCAAAAAACGTCGTAGGTTTCTTAATAATCCGGATGCTTGGGTTGCGAAGAAAACCCCTGAAGATATACGTACTCGTGCTGTGAGTCTTGCAGATTCTGTGTTAAACTCGTTGCTTCAAAAGGCTATAGATCTATACGATCATGATTACCCGGATGTCTTAGTCGCCACAAAAATTCGGCAAAAACTACTGGCCTTGGGTCTTGCTAGCATTCTGGGAAAGGAAATCATTGAATTAGGTCAAGAGCAAAGTAGCTTTCTTCTGTCGTTTACAAATCCTGTTATCGCAGCTCTCATTAAAGATAATCCGTCTCCTTTTATTTATGAGAGAACTGGTCGGTTCTATAAGAATTTTATGATTGATGAGTTTCAGGATACTTCTGATTTGCAATGGTCAAATTTTTTGCCTCTGATTAGCGATAGTCTGGCTGAAGGAGGACTCAGTCTTGTTGTTGGAGATGCTAAGCAATCAATTTATCGATGGAGAAATAGTAATTGGCAGCTGATGGCTTCTCAGGCAGAACAAGATCTTAAGACCTATGGAGTAAAGTCTTATCCTCTGAAGTATAATTACCGAAGCCGACAGTCTGTAGTCGATTTTAATAATCATTTGTTTAGTAAAGCAGGTGATCTGGTGAGAAATAATCTAGCATCTCAACTCGAGTCTCAAGAAAAGATTGCAGCTACTAGTCTTGATGCCTTCTATGAGGTATATAAAGATGTTAAACAGGATTTTGGATCAAAAAGAACCGGAGGTTTTGTGAAAGCTAGTTTTTGCAACAATGAGCTTGCAGATGGTTTTCCTTCGCATTTCGCAGAGATTTTTGATCTTATAGAAGATTTGCAGATCAAGCATAAATATGAGCCAAAAGATATTGTTTTTCTTGTGAGGACAAAGAAGGAGGGGACGCAATTAATCCGGTATTTCACCTCTCGACAAGATGATGGCAGTGAAAAATCAGGATGTAAGTACAGCATAGTGTCAGGTGAGAGTCTGAGGTTAGATTCTGCAGCCGTGTTACGTTGTATAATGGCTTTCTTTCCATTGATTGATTCACCCAATGATAAGTCGTTGCTTGGTAGATTTGCTTTGGAGTTTTTAACGCATAGAGGAAAAACAATCTCATCCTCTGAATATGTATTACTGACTTCTCTTCATAATCCAGAGTCCCTTAAGACCCTGGGTCTGAGTAATTTGCCTAAATTATTGAGGAGTGCTGTAGATTTGAATATCCCTGAAGCTATTGAGCTTGTCATAAGAGAGCTTGAGCTGGGTAGAAGTTCGGCTGCGGTTTCATTTATTATCGCATTTAAAGATTCTTTCTATTCTCAATTTGGCTACAATAGCTTATGTAATAAGAATGAGCTTCTTGAGTGGTGGAAGGAAACTGGTGGACAGGAAATGCTTTCAATGGATGAAAATGTTAATGCCATGAAGGTGATGACTATTCATAAAGCAAAAGGACTTGAGTTTCCTGTTGTAATTCTGCCAGCCTGTGATTGGTCGATGGATTATAGCTCAACAAAGAGACCAGACCTTTGGGTCGAAACTAAAGACACTATTTTTAATGAATTGCCAATAGTGCCAATCGCATATTCAAAAGACTTGTTGCCAGGCTCATTTGCTAAGGATTATATCAATGAAAATGTTCAAATACATCTTGATAACCTGAATCTTCTTTATGTTGCATTGACAAGGGCTTCTGATCATTTGCATTTATTTGTTCCTAAATCCTCAAAATCCGGCTTATCTAGAATCGGAGGTATCTTGGAGGAAATTATAAAACCGGATTCTGAAACTGGAATCTATACTTTTGGCGACGAAGAAACCTGTAGTGATTTTCCTATTGGGATTGATAATGTAAGTATGACTTTTAAATCATACCCTGCCTGGGTGGATTCTACTGATGATGCTAAAGCAGAATATGGTTCAGCCTCTATTGAACGTGGGAATGTTATTCATAAGATTTTTGAGCTGGTTGTAACAATTGAGGATGTCTCAGAAGCTGTTAAAAGTCTTATCAATGATGGCTTTATTGATGTAGAAAGTGGGGCCTCGTATGAGGAAAAGGTAAGAGGCTTAATTCAAATGGATGAATTACAGGAGTATTTTTCAGGCGAAGGTCGCGTGCTGTGTGAAAAATCATTGCTAATTCCAGAAAAAGGGGAGTTGCGACCAGATCGGGTTGTCTTGTTCGGTAAGCGTGCTGCAGTATTAGATTATAAAACCGGTAAAGTAGAAAGTCACCATAAAAGCCAGGTTCGCAAATATATCAATGCGCTAAAAAATATGGGGTATTCACCAGTTGATGGATATTTGGTGTATTTTGATGAAGCAGAGATTATCCAGGTATGAATTATTCTAGTGTGCAATCTGCTTGTCCGTCGTTTGCTCTCCAGCAAGCAATATCACAATTTGAATCATCGAGGTAAACAGTTACCTTATCTCCATCGACGGCAAAAATTGTTTTTCCACCTGAGCTGTAGGTAGCTTCAACCGTGTAAAAGTATCCCACCCTGACCCAGAATTCAACATAAGCTGTCTTGAGAGTATCTAATAGATAGACATCATTATCATCTAGTTTCCCTTTGAGAATCCGTATTGGTACTTTGGTATTATCTCCAGAGATGCTAACATTAACTGACATCAGACCTATAGTAGGCTTTTCTTCGTAACAGTCAGAACACGATAATGAAGGGTAGTCAGGTTCACAGTTTGTGAGAATAAACAGTATGCTTACAATTGCCAGTAAATGATATTTGAGATTATGTGATTTCACTTGAACTGCTTTTTTATTGCCAGAGTGATACTGAAAAGTATGGCAGAAGGAGTCCATAAATAGTTTACAGCCGGATTATACTGATAACCTAACTCATATCTAATATTCGGGTTTGCGTAGTACAGACTAACTGTTGGGAATCCAAATATCTGAAATTTGGGTTTTGTTGATGTTGCCTTAAATCCACCCATAGATGCCTCTAAATTTCCACTAAGAATTATACCGGTGTGTTTACCCTCTTGGAAACTGATTAGCGGAAATAGTTTGAATAAGCTAATTGATAAACTTGTTCGCGTTTCTCTGAATAAAAATGAAACGGAATCGTTGAGTGGGTAATAGACTTTCAAACGCCCCGGTCTTTGTGAAAGACCTGTCTGTATACCAAATTTGTACCTTGAGTCAAACCATTCTGCTCTTACTCCAAGCCTGGAGTCCTCAGAACCAAACATGCTACTTAGGCCAAGACTGAAATTCTTCAGTGAGGGAGCCTTGTGGTGAAGAGCACCTGCCTCTGATATTATGGATTTGGTTTCACTCTTTACACCTGATGATATTGCAAAATCCATTGTATTAAAACCATCTTGGATAATGTGGTTCACATTGGCGCCGGCAGTAATCAGGCTTTTTATAGCATGCTGATTATTAGTAGATAAGGCTATTTCAAGTGCTGTCAGATGTTTATTGTTCTCTATCTCAAGCGATGCCTTCCAGTGAATTAATGAATCAGTTGAAATACTGTCGTTATTGAGAATGCTTAGCATCAGAGCTGTTTGTCCTTCTTTGTCTTGAGCATCAATCTCTGCGCCATAATCCAAGAGTGTTTTTGCTGCAAGAGG
Source organism: Bacteroidales bacterium (assembly GCA_023145515.1). Lineage (GTDB taxonomy): Bacteria > Bacteroidota > Bacteroidia > Bacteroidales > UBA12481 > JABHCC01. The sequence continues at coordinate 824 of JAGLDP010000203.1, read as the reverse complement.
GAAGCCACCCCAAAGGGCTGCCATAAAAGGGGTTTTGCCTGAATAGTCTTTGATATCCTGATTGCCTTTGTAAAAAAGGAACATGTCTGTCATGAAATAATCTCCATAGGCAGCAGCATAAAATAGGGGAGTCAATCCTGCGTAGTCAGGTATATTTACATTCGCACCTTGTTGAACTAAATACTCTGCAATATCCAGCTGATTAAAATGAACTGCAAGCAGCAAAGGAGTTCTTTTGTCTATATCAATTATGTCAATCTTTGTGCCATTCAGTAATAGTATTTTGACAATCCTTATGTGTCCGTTTTGAACAGCATAGTGCAAGGGAGTCATTCCATCCAAATTTGTGCAATTTGAACTAATACCTTCATTCAGAAGAAGCAATACTTGCTCTACCTTACCTGTCTCGCAGGCTTGTATCAGGCTGAATTCTTTTGCTGATGGTTCCTGAGCCAAGCTTATTCTGGCCAGTACAATGAATACTAATAGAGTCAGGAATCTCACAGGATATTTTTTCTTAAGAACTCAATAATTGTGCCGCTAATTACAATCCAAAAAGGCTTTTTTCAGGTTCTCCCATAGGATCAAGAAGCTTAAAGGGGTTCTCAATCATTTCTTTTATACTAACAAGAAATCCTACACTGTCTTTGCCATCTATGATTCTGTGATCATAAGACAATGCAACATTCATCATAGGCCTGATTAATACATGTCCGTTAACTGCAATCGGTCGTTCCACAATGTTATGCATACCAAGAATTGCGGCTTGGGGCGGATTTAAAATCGGCGTTGACAATAGAGATCCAAAAACACCACCATTTGTA
>JAGLDP010000202.1 GCA_023145515.1 Bacteroidales bacterium | reverse complement strand
ACTTCGGAGGGGGTGACGCGTGCATCAGAAGTGATTTGATCTCTCATACGCTGAGTTAGCATTTGTTCTCTGATAGGTTTGAACATGTCTTTTTCAATTTCCAACATGCTTTTATGAAAAAACTCTACTATCATTTCTTCAGAGCCACCGGCTTCAGCAAGAATTCCCTGGATTCGTCTTTCAACTTGGGATTCTACTTCATTATCTTCTACTGCAATAGAATCAATTTCAGATTGGTCAAGTAGTAATTTACCCACCAGCAAAGATTCAAATATTGAACATTTCATATCTCCTTGTTGTGCATAGCCCATTGCTCTGGCCTGAATGTACTGGCTTTCAACATCTGATTGATATATTGGGTGGCCACCAACCACTGCAAGCACACGATCTAAGACAATAGGTTCATCATCTTGACCGATAAGCTGTGCCATGCTAAATTGAGTCAAACTTGAAAGTAGCAGGGTGATAAATACGAACACTAAGTGGTTTCTCTTCATTTGGTTTTATTTTTCATCAAATATTTCGAAGTCGTTATTTTGAATAGCAGTTTGATATACTGATTCTTCAAGTTCTTTAAGATATTTCATTTTCCTTTCTGATAGAACCAGGTCTCTAATGCGTAACCTTACATATTCAAGAGGAGCTGTTTCATTACTCAGTTTGTAATCATGTACCTGGAGGAAGTGAATGTAATTTTCATCTTCAATTTCCATCAATGCTCCGGATCTTAGAAATGCTTCATAATCATCAGGACTGCCTGGAATTTTTTGAATTATGAGGTTAAAAGAAACCCATTCATCTTCAAAAAAATCAAACCTGTCAGCATATTGGTAGCTTAAGCTAACCAGTTGCTCAAAGGATGATTCATTTGTGCTCTGAAGTAATTCTCTTATGCTTTCCACCTTTGTATTGTCTTTTGGAATGCGGATATATAAGGCCTTTACAACTGGATTAGAAAGCTCAAAGTCTTTCAGGTTGCGAGTATAGTACTCTTCAATCTGTGATGATGCAATTGTAGTATCAACTTTATTTAGCACTAATTGCTTTCTGTATTCATGAATCAGCAGAGAGGATCTGTAATCATCTATAAGATGAGAAAAATCCAGACTGTCAAGATCAAGATTAAACTCAGCATGGTGCAGCAGTAGCTGTTTATTAATCCATTGATCAATATATGTCTGTGTGAACTCAGTGCTATCCATGTTAGAACAGCCATCAGGTAGCAATAGACAAATATCCTCAGCATAAAGATAGTTGTCAAAGACTCTGGCCACAGGATCTTGCCTGCTTTTGTCGAGCGTTCCCTGGCATGATCCAGCAAAGAGAAGGACAAATAATAATCCTCCAATTGTGAAAATTCTATTTAATAGTTTCAATAACATCTTTATTTATTATCACCGAGTATTTCTGCTTAAGTGACTCTACCCATTGACTTTCCAAAAAATCTTGATAATCAGCAGTGATTTGACCTCTGGCTTCAGATAAAGCTTTTGGTTCTGGCTTACGAATACTCTGAATCCAGGTAATTAACACTGATTCGGCCTCAACAGATTTAGACAAAGAACCTTTTTTCCATTTCATCTCGTCTATCAAGCGATTAGTTCCTTTGGCAAAGGGTCCTGCTGTTATTTCAAATGAATCTCCTGCGTCAGGATCAATGACAGTTGCAATCAGATCCTCTAATTCAGACAGACTAAGACCTTTCTTAACATTCTTATCTATTTGATTATAAATGGCATTTGAGAATCCATCAAAATTTGTTTTGGATTTGCAGTGTACGATATATCCATCAGCACGCTCACCCCAGAGGTAATTATTTTTGTGATTTTCATGAAAATCGAGTAAGCCGATAGTATCCTTTGAAGCTTTTGACCAAACCATTAAATCAGTAATTTCAAATAAAAGATTGCCATCATGGAATTCTTGATACAAGTTACGGAAATCAGGATATTTTTCATCCAATTTAGAATCTTCATACTGCATTATTCGTGATTCAGCGAATTTGTCAAATTCACGATCAACAAATTCAGCAATTGTTGTAGCAGAAATTTGCTTCATATTCAGGGTCAGAAATTCAGCAAATTCTTTCTGTAATACCTTCATGTTACCAAGAGTAAATAACACACCTGTTTTTTGTAGAGCAATAATAGGATCCCATCGAGCCGCAAAGATAGACGGATCCACTAAGCGGTAAAATTCTTCGTAGTTCTTTTTGTTAAGATCGAAGTTGTACTCTGCTTTTAGCTTTTTTGCAATTTCCTTGCGACTTTTAGCAAAACGGGCCTGACGACCGATAGTTCTGGTCATTTGGGATATAACTTCTTCTTTTGGAGGATTTTCCTTTTTGCCCATGAGTTGAATAATATACCAACCCATTTTGGTTTCTATTGGACTAGTAATATCTCCAATATTCTCCAGAGCAAAAGCAGCATCCTCAAGTTCAGTTGGAAAAGCTCCTACTCCAACCCATCTTGTTATCCCACCACGGTTTCCTGTAGTGCGATCATCAGAATACTTTTTTGCCAATTCACTGAATTCGTCACCCTGCTGAATCAATTCATCAATCCGGTCAATTTCCTTTTTTACATCCAGACGTTCATCATCAGTCATAGCAAAATTATAAGCTTTTTGAATTACAGCCAGCTGGAATTGACCACGAGCAGGACGCTTATCTGTTATTTTGATAATATGATATCCAAATTGAGTCCTGACAGGTTTAGAGATTTCACCGATTGGTGTGTTGTAAATTGCATTCTCAAAAAGGTAGACTGCTTGAAAGACAGTGAAATAGCCCAGGTCGCCGCCGTTTGTTTGAGCAGAGGGATCTTCACTAACCTCCTTGGCAACAGTAGCAAAATCTTCACCGGCTTTCAGACGGTTTACAATCTTCATTGCTTTTTGGTAGGCTCTCAGTGTATCAGCTGCAGGGGAGTCCATAGTAACTGCAACCAGGATATGGCTGGATCTGATTTCCTCAAGGCTTCTTTGATAAGCTTCTTCCAGCAATTCATCATTTACTGTTTGGTCAAGCAAGTATGGCCTGGCAATCTCAGCACGGTTTCTCTTTAATTCAGTAACAAATTGAGCTGTGGTATCTAGTCCCATACTCTCAGCTTCCCTGACTTTCAATTTGAAATTCACAAAAAGATCTAGTGATTCCTTTATGTCAGCTTGCGTTTGATTCTGAGAATTCTTATTAAGAATCCTACTGAATTCAGAGAGATATACAGGTTTTCCATCTATTGTTAACAGAACCTTATCTTGTTCCTGAGCCCAGCTAGTAAGCCCTGACACAAGCACTATCAATACAAATCCAAAGACAAATTTTTTCATATTTAACTAATAATTTAACGTCAATATTTACGTTTTGGTATTATGTAACGGTTATCTACTATAGTTTGGTGCCTCACGGGTGATAGTAACATCATGAGGATGGCTTTCTGCCATTCCGGATGAAGTAATTCTGACAAATTTTGCATTATGAAGCTCTCCAATATTCGCAGTACCACAATAGCCCATTCCTGCTCTTAAACCTCCTATCATTTGATAGATTACTTCACGAAGATTTCCTTTATATGGCACTCGGGCAGAGATTCCTTCTGGCACTAATTTGCTGATGTCATCTTCCACATCCTGAAAGTATCGGTCTTTTGATCCTTTTTGCATTGCCTCAATAGACCCCATTCCCCGGTAAGATTTGAATTTTCTACCCTGATAAATAATCGTTTCGCCTGGTGACTCTTCCGTTCCCGCAAATAATGAGCCAGCCATAACCGAATCAGCTCCGGCTGCTATGGCCTTAACAATATCACCTGAATACGTTAAGCCTCCATCCGCAATAACCGGAATACCTCTACCTTTTAAGGCTTTGGCCACATCATAAATTGCTGTTAATTGAGGTACACCAACGCCAGTAATAACTCTGGTAGTACAAATGGAGCCTGGTCCAATACCTACTTTAACGGCAGCAGCACCTGCATCAGCCAGAGCCAATGCCCCGGCAGCTGTACCAACATTTCCTACTATAAAGTCAATGTCAGGAAATAACTTCGTTGCTTTTTTAAGAGTATCGAGAACTCCTTTAGAATGACCATGAGCTGTGTCAATGGTTATAGCATCTACGCCTGCTTCAACCAGGGCTGAAACCCGATCCATAGTATCGGCCGTAACTCCAACTGCAGCTGCTACTCTAAGTCTTCCCCGCTCATCTTTACAAGCATTGGGCCTGTCGGCAGTTATAGTAATATCTTTATATGTCAATAATCCTACAAGCCTATATTGCTTATCAACAACAGGCAGTTTTTCTATTTTATACTTCATTAGTATTTGAGCAGCCTTTTCTAAATCAATAGACTGGTTAGTTGTAATAATTTTACCTGATGTCATTACTTGCTCGATAGTCTTACTCACTGAAACAAAACGCAAATCTCTATTTGTCACAATACCAATAAGAGTATTATACTCATCAACAACTGGTATTCCTCCAATTTTAAACTCTTTCATAATATCAAGAGCATCCAATACTTTTTTATCTTTAGAGATAGTAACCGGATCTATAATCATCCCATTCTCAGCACGTTTTACTATCCTAACTTTATGAGCTTGCTCAGCAATAGTCATGTTTTTATGAATAACACCAATACCTCCCTCTCTAGCTATTGAAATAGCCATAGCCGATTCGGTAACTGTATCCATTGCTGCGGATGCAATAGGTGTATTCAACTTAATGT
>JAGLDP010000201.1 GCA_023145515.1 Bacteroidales bacterium | reverse complement strand
AGGCTGATGAGATGCTTTCTATGGGATTCAAGGATGATCTTGATGCAATCTTGTCTGATACACCAACTGAAAAGCAAACATTGATGTTTTCTGCAACTATGCCTTCTGCGATTCGCGGAATGGTTGCGAAATTCATGAGTGATCCTAAGGAGATTGCTGTTGGTAAGAAAAATGCAGGAGCAGAAAATGTTACTCATGAGTATTATGTGGTTAATTCAAGAGATCGCTATTCAGCACTTAAGAGAGTGGTTGACCTGAACCCACAAATTTATGCTATTGTGTTTTGCAGAACACGTGCCGAAACAAAGGATGTTGCTGATAAGCTGATGGGTGATGGCTACAATGCTGATACTCTTCACGGAGATCTCTCTCAGGCCCAGCGAGATTTTGTAATGAACAGATTTCGCCAGAAACATTTGCAGATTCTTGTTGCTACAGACGTAGCTGCAAGGGGATTAGATGTGAATGATCTGACCCATGTGATCAATTATAACCTGCCGGATGAACTGGAATCCTACATACACAGGAGCGGACGTACGGGAAGGGCTGGTAAAAAGGGGACATCAGTTTCGATCATTCACTCTCGCGAACCGGGTAAAATCAAACACCTTGAGAGACTTACAAGAAAATCATTTGAAAGAAAGCCTGTTCCTAATGGTCGACAGATATGTGAAAAACAATTGTATAATCTGATTGACAGGGTTGAGAAAGTAGAAGTTAATGTGGATCGTATTGAAGATTTCTTGCCAGTAATATTAAAAAAACTTAGTTGGTTAGAGCGTGATGAATTGATAAAACGATTTGTTTCAGTGGAATTCAATCGTTTCTTGGCCTATTATGAGAATGCTCCGGATCTCAACGTTAATCTGAATCTGAACAGAGTTGGTAATCTGCATGAGAGACATGATACCCGTAGGCGAGGAGAGAAACGCGACAGAACTCTTCGTCAGGATCGTACTGAACGACGGAGTAGTGCTAGCAAACCGACTATGGCCTTTTCAAGGTTCTTTGTTAATCTTGGAACGAAGAATAATCTGACTCCTGGTAAACTGATTGGTTTGATTAATGAAAGAACCAAGAAGAATAACATTGAGATCGGACAAATAGAAATGATGAAGAAGTTTACATTTTTTGAGGTAGACGAACGCTTTGAAAAAGAAATTATTACTTCTTTCAACGGACTTCAATGGGGCTCAGTTAAGGTTTCTGTTGAGCTAAAAACATCCAAAGCCCCCAATCGAATAGAACGGAATAGGAATAAAAATAAAAGGGACTATAAATAGCCCCTTTTATTTTTATTAATTATTTGGTTTTATTTTACTGAACAATCATTTGTCTTGTTTCTGTAAACTGACCGGCTTTAACCGTGTAGAAATACATTCCGGTTTCCAAGCTGCTGGCGTCGAGCAATAGGTTGTGACTTCCTGCAGGCATTGATCCTTCATTCAATAATAAAACTTGTCTTCCAGTAATATCTGTAATTTCAATAGTTACATCTGAGCGAGAGACTAATTCATACTGAATAGTTGTTGAACCAACGAATGGATTTGGATAGTTCTGACCTAATGAAGCAATTGCAGTAACAGGGTTGATGCCATCTATGATATTGGATTGATCATTAAGATTTAGTCTAACCAGCAGGTTTCTATGCTTAACAAAGTTAGATTGCACCCAACCATCATTATGGTGCCCTATGGCAACAGGATCATTGACTTTTATGCTTGCATCATGTCCGATAGCAAGATTCTTACCTCTTCTTACAATAGGGTCATCATTGTAATTGTTGTAGGATATTCCTGCATATACAATGTCTCCAGCCAAAAGAAATTCAGTTTCGCCATCTTTTTCAAAAGGCATAGTTATCCAGGTATTGAACTGAGATGAGTCAAGAGTCAGTATTTCAGTTGTCATCCATTCAATAGCTCCTTCTCCGTCGGGATCTTCTTCTTCTGAAGGAAGGAACCAAAGGGTGTACCAAAACTCGATGTTACCATCAGCTAATCCACCAGTAATAAAGCAGGATACTGAGTTTACTTCACAATCTCCATAGATGGGGTAAATCATTCCTACGAAGTGATTAATATTCCAGCCTTCTTCTCCAACGCCACCACCATAATGTTCAAATCCATAAGCCCATGATAATTCTGCAGAGTCATCAGCACGAGAATACACGCTGTCAGTAACGTTAAAGAATAGATGCTTGGTGTTGTCAGCAATATTTTGTTCTTCTTGGTCTTGTGTGAAGCTGTAATCTAAAGAATAATGTCCGAATTCAGTAGGTGTATATCCTCCTTCAAGATCCAGAGTGTCTGTTAGTAGAGGTGAAAGCCACGATTTTGTTGCTGAAGCGGTGTAAACAGTTTCGTGATTTTTCTTAATATCAACAGTCAATGTCACATTATCCTGATCATTTTCACCAAAATTATGAACGCTGG
>JAGLDP010000200.1 GCA_023145515.1 Bacteroidales bacterium | reverse complement strand
CATGCCCCCACTCAGAAATACAATGAGCTTCATCAATAGCAAAGAATGAAATTACAACTGATTTCAGAAAAATCACATACTCCTCTTTGGTAAGAGATTCCGGAGCCACATACAATAGCTTCGTTTTCCCTGACCTAACATCATCCATCACATGGCTAATCTGAGTTTTACTCAAAGATGAATTCAAAAAATGAGCTATTCCATCTTCCTTACTGAAGCTACGCATTGCATCAACCTGATTCTTCATCAAAGCAATCAAAGGAGAAATAACAATCCCTGTTCCATCCATCATAAGAGCCGGCAACTGATAGCACAGCGATTTCCCACCACCTGTTGGCATAAGAACAAAAGAATCTCCACCTCTCAGCACATTGCATATAACATCTTCCTGATTGCGCTTAAAAGACTCAAAGCCAAAATACCTCTTCAGGAAATGATGAACATCAATCTCATTTTCAGACATTCAATAATTTATTAATGAAACCTTTCATCAACAAAACAGTCAAAAAACCCCGGCAAAAAAGGGCAAATTCCCGATCTCTACAGGGGTTTTAGTACTTTTGTAGTCTAAATTTACAAAATTTGTCGATATTCCTGACATCATTTGAAGCTAATCTCTATTAATGGCCAAAGAAAATATCAGATCAACAGCACAATCTATCTTTTTATCAGAAGCGCGCAGCTTGACAAGTATTGCTGAATCGCTAGATAATAACTTCGTTGAGTTGGTTGAATTATGCCATCAGAACAGGGGTCGGATTATTTTCACAGGTATTGGAAAGAACCAACATATTGGACAAAAAATTACGGCCACTCTAAATTCAACTGGTACACCAAGCATATTTTTGCATGCAGGAGATGCCCTACATGGAGACATGGGAGTTATTCAAAAAGATGATCTGATAATCTTTCTGTCAAAATCTGGCAATTCCCAAGAAATCAAAGCTCTTATCCCACTAATAAAAGCTATGGGAAATAAGATTATCGGAGTGGTTTCAGACCCAGCATCCTATCTTGCCAAGCAAGCCGAACTAACAATCAATCTACCTGTTGAGGAAGACGCATGTCCTCATAATCTCACCCCCACTAATTCCAGCACGGCCTTTTTAGTGTTTGGAGACGCATTGGCAATCTGCCTTCTAGAACTTAATAATTTCACTTCTGATGATTATGCCCTGTTTCATCCTGGAGGTTCATTGGGCAAAAAACTCTACCTGAGAGTATCTGACCTATATATATTATGTGGTAAGCCAACAGTTATGCTCGACACTTCTTTCCGTGAGAGCATTCTTGAGATTAGTGCCAAACGACTAGGAGCCACAGCTGTACTTGATAAAGACAGCGTTCTGCAAGGTATAATAACTGATGGAGACCTTCGGCGATTACTAGAAAAACCAGGTAATCTTAATACACTAAGCGCAAAAGACATGATGAGCTCAAACCCCATAACAATAAAGCCTGCTGCATTTGCCAAGGAAGCTCTTAATCTGATGCAATCCAATAATATCACACAACTTCTCGTTGTAGAAAAGAACAAATATATGGGAGTTATACACATCCATGATATATTAAAAGAAGGAATTGTTTAATATCTGACTATGAAACTATTCACACAAGATCTGGTAAAAAAATATCGACAACGAACAGTTGTTAATAAGGTATCAATAGAAGTTGAACAGGGAGAAATCGTTGGACTGCTTGGTCCGAATGGTGCAGGAAAAACAACTACATTCTATATGATCGTAGGTTTGATTCGTCCGAATGAGGGACAAATATTTCTGGAAAGTGAAAATATTACACGAGAGCCAGTTTACAAAAGGGCACAAAGAGGCATTGGTTACCTGGCACAAGAGGCATCTGTCTTCAGAAGAATGTCAGTAGAAGATAATATATACTCTGTTTTGGAGATGACCCAGCTTAGTAAGGCTGAACAAAAAGACAGGGCTGAGCAGTTAATTAGCGAATTCGGATTGGAAGTAATCCGACGAAATAAAGGGATTCAATTATCAGGCGGAGAAAGACGACGTACAGAAATTGCACGCGCTCTCGCTCTTAATCCAGATTTCATATTGCTCGATGAGCCCTTTGCTGGTGTGGATCCAATTGCTGTAGAAGATATCCAAAATATAGTTACAAAGCTTAAAGACCGCAATATAGGAGTCTTAATTACCGATCATAATGTACATGAGACCCTTTCAATAACTGACCGTGCTTATCTCTTGTTCGAAGGAAGTATCCTAAAATCAGGCACTGCAGAAGAGCTATCCAATGACGAACAAGTAAGAAAAGTCTATTTAGGACAAAATTTTGAACTCAGAAGGTAATTACTTATCTTTGTCGCTCTTTTGCGGATGTGTCGTAATTGGTAGCCGAGCTAGACTTAGGATCTAGTGCCG
>JAGLDP010000020.1 GCA_023145515.1 Bacteroidales bacterium | reverse complement strand
GGATACATCCCGTTCAAATAAAGATTCATATCTGATATTACAAAAGGGAATCTTGAGGCCATTGTGTTCCAAAATTATTGCTGGTTTACGTATGTTTTCATATCCTACAATTATCATAATATTTGATTCATTTATCATATCAAGGTTGTTTTTCAAGAACCGAAAAGCGTCCCCTATACACTCAATGCACATTAACTCGTTAAAGAAAAAAACAAGATGATGATTCATCCCCGATTCTGCCAATAACCTTAGTGGGTAAAGTGTATCCCCATAAAAGCCTTTACAAGCTGTACAAGTATCAATTCTTTGTCCAACAATTTCCAGAGGAACGCCTGTGGCTTGATTCACCTCATCATTATTATTATTGTTTGCCATGCAAGCAGTAATAAGACACAGTAAGAAAACAATGGAGCCTGTATAATTATTCATAAATGTGAATTGACATAATAATTGGGTTGTCTTGGATTTTGATATTTGAAAACTTCTGCCTCAGGATATTGTTTTGATAATCAATCTCCGAATCTTCAGAGGATTCTCTGTAATACTTGATCATTCTCTCCGCACTAATAAACATGAGCAATTGACTCTGCATGGATTTATTTGGCCAAAATGGAGGCCCAAGATCTATGTTATTTTCAATCGCATAGGGTAATAGATCATCCGAAAGAATGCTTCTCCGAAGCTTGTCTTTCTGTTTGTTGTAGATTAAAAAGTTTCTCCTGCCATTAAAAACACTTTCAATAAAAAAGTGGTTCTTACTTTCAACTAAATTGTACATAACAAATCCCTCCCTATCATTACTGTGTCTGATTTCGTAGTACTTCTCTCTAGCTGACAATGGTTTAGTTTCGACAAACGAATATCTTGGAACTAAATGGTTGTCATAAAAGCCATATAGGGTATCGCAGTATCTGTCCCAAAAACAAAGTGTATCATAGTATTGGTAGCCCTTTGGAAAGAATACTCTGTCCTCTTTCCAAGGTTTCCATGTAACTTCTCTATATCCAAATTGATGTGTAACCTTTTGATATTCATTAAATATTCCAAATGAATAATTCCCAAAACCCAAGCTCCGTGGATAAGGAAAAAAGAGCAAGAAATCTTCCTTGATTGGATAGATATAAAATGGCACTATGTTTCCTAATGAAAAGCTTTCAATGAATTTGCCATTAATCGAATATTTATGAACCTTTCTACCAATAGAATAGAGGTAAACAATATCATTTGATTCATCGAAGTACACTTGATGAATCCTTGCTGAGTCATTACTAACTTTTCTATGAGAATCGAGATTTTGTATGAAGTGGCCAGATTTAGAGAAAAGTCTTACAACATCCAGATACCCATCAAAAACAACAATCACACTATCTGATAAATACACATCGCTTATTGCACTGATGAGGCTGGAATCTGATGTTTCAAGAAAATAATAGTCAATTTTGTTTGTCAAATCGCTCAATACTACTTGAGAGCTATCGATTTCAACTTCAGAAAAGTTGATGGTCGGAATTGTCTCTGAATATGATTCGCTTTTGCTTTTGCATGAAATCAACAGAGTATTGAAAACAACAACAATAATAACACCCATCCGAACCCTTTTTGAAATTGTTGAAATATCCATATTCTAAACCAAGTTAGTGTACATAATTAATACCCAAGTTCTTTTCCACTACTGTGACTTCGTCGACTCTCTAACTATATACCGCAGTTAACTCCAAAACCTTAATGGATTTTGGTGACTTTTTTTTAACAAAAATCAAAATGCAAGCTAAGCAGCTGAATATCAGGTGAATTATTTTACCGTATAAAAATAACTCCATAAATCCATTAAGGTTTTCCTCTCAACTGCGGTAATAGAGTGATAGATCCAATGTTTAACTAAAACAAATACAGCAATGGACAAACACAGTAAGCCTGAAAAAAAAGGGAGATCAGGGCCCTTACAATTGAAGAAATGCGATTCGTTTATGCCGGAGACGGCGGTGAAGGAAACACTGGTAATCCACCTCCACCTCCGCCCCCAGATCCTGACCCAGGTTCAGGTGGAGGCTGAGAATGGCCAGCTAAATCCAATCCCACCATAAATAATGCATGGTGGGGTTGGATTCTACTGATCTGTTTTGTAGCTTTAGTTTGTCTATTTAGACTTATGAGATCGAAGAACAAACCGATACCAAAGAACACGTTGAAACAGATCAGGACGGGCAGTAAAGAGGCCTTAGACCTGGTCTCCCCCCCCCCTCAATATATTCATTAACAGGGAATTAAAAAAACACAGACTATTTACAAAAGAAAACCAGGAAGATGTATTCCAAGATACTCTTGATGAATTTCTACGAAAACCTAATATCCCGCCTGATGCCGAGCCAGTCGCTTATCTGATAGGATTTGCGAACAATGTTATAAAACGAATCCAACGGTTCAATGGTCATAACGAAGTCAAATTACTGGAATATACTAAGAAGATGAATGCTCAAAATGGGGAGGATCAAATGCCTGACACACTGGATATTGATACTTGTAAAGAATCACTGAAGATCCTTTTAGAAAAGCTTCCTCCTGCTAAAAGAAGAGTTATGGAAGTAGTAATATTTCGCAACAAGACAAAAACAGATATATGCAAGCAGTTCAAATACAAATCTTTGAATGTATTATCTTCTGTACTCTCGCAAAGTCGAAAAAAACTTTTAGAGATTATTGATAACTCTCCCAATCACAGCGTTTTGAAAAACTTCATTAACAACACAAGCAAAAAAAATGGGAAACGATGTTGAGAGACTAAAAAATCTGGAAAATTTGCTTGATCAAATATCATATGATGAACATCAGAAGAGCAAAAACAACAGATATCGAATCATGGCTGAACGGGCACAAAAGAGATACAAGAGAAGGAGGATATACTTTGTATCAGGCATTGCTGTTGCAGCCAGTTTAATTGGAATTATACTATTTAGTCTGAATGGAGGTAATGCTTTAACTAATTTGGAATTGTTTGACAAGTATTATGAGCTCTACAGTTTCCAAACAGAATACCGGGGTGATTCTTTGGCTAACGATCCCTATTTGGAGGCTATTCAATTCTATCATGAAGGAGATTCCGACGAAGCCATGCCATTAATAATTCCTCTCTGTCAGGAATCCCCAGACAATCCTGAATATCAACTTCTCAGAAGTTTGATTCATATTGAATTGCAGGAATACACAATGGCTGAAAGAGGATTAAAAACTGTCATTTCTCACGGGGGATCGTATAAAACAACCGGCTTATGGTATTTGGGACTTTGTGCAATTGCAAATGAGGAATACCAATCAGCTAATGAGATATTTATGGGCTTCACTTCTCAGGATGTTGAAATGAGCAAAAAGAGCAGACAGATTCTTAAATATCTCAGGTCCATTATTGACTAAAACACTATTTGAGATATCCAATTTGTAAAAAGAAATTTGAGTTTTCATTAACGGGAACTCCAAATTTATCGATAACCTCCTCAGGTGTAACAATTCCAAATACAGTTTCATCATTTATTTTTCCATGAAAGTTAAATGGCATTTCAGAGCTTTGACTGACTATTGAGTAGGAATCACTCTCTTTTGATCTTGAAACATTGTAAATCGAATTGGTCTTTAGGTTGACTGCCTTAACACGAACCCCCTGATAACCACCAGTAATAAACAACCAATCTTTAATAATAGAGGTTTTCATTATCCAGGCCTTTGTGTTAAGTAGCTGAAGATCATTCATCAAGTCATCGTTTTCTGAAACTGCATCAGAGCCTAAGTCTAATTTACATAAATGCCTTAAATCATGGCCTTTGTGCACTTGAAAAATATTCTGGACAGGATAGGGAAAGACAAGTAACTGATTATTTGCCATTGCAATCCGGGCTTTGTTGTAGTATCGCGGATTTAAGCAGATAGAATCAATCGCTTGTCTGTTAATTATCTCAAATTCATTGCTAATTTTGACGACATTAATCATTTCCGTCGAGCCTGTTTTCAGTTCAATGGCATAAAAGGAATCAGAGCCGTCATTTACCCATGACAATAATCTATTTTGAAACCTCACTTCAAAAGCGGGCTGCCCACCAGGATTAATGACAATCACTTTTTGACCTCTGTCTACAATTAATAATTGGTCATTACGGTTGCATAATAGCTGTACGGGATAAGTATATTCCATTGGACCTTGACCATACCTTTTTATAACATATTCTATCTCACCATTGTAGAAAAAAACAGAAATCGACTTATTTAACTTGTTGTAGATGAAAATTGACTCCTTTGAAAAGCCAAAAAGGCATCTGTTTGCATCAGGCAAGACAGACTCCTGGGTTGTTTCTAATGGAATTAGCTCCCATGATTCAATGAATTGTGTGGAATACAATTCGGGATAATTCTTCTTGAGATCTAACTCAATAACTGTTTGTCTCGGATTATCTTTACTACAGGACAGCATTAATAATCCGGTAAAGATGACAATGATGGCTCTTTTCGAGCAGAAATTATTTAACATAAATTGCAGATGGGCCATTCAGTTGTGGAATTAGCTTTGTATCAGAAAAAATAAGTTGCTTATTACTGTGTTTAATTGCCAAAGATGACACCCCTCCTGCTGAAGTATTAATTGGAGCAAAACACCTTCCATTGTAATCTGAAAAGGTGTAAAATCCTTCGGCAACTTCATATTTATAGTTGTTCATGTTAATCAAAACAGAATAGTTTTTTTTATTCTGCATAATACTGAAGACTAAATAGTTTGATATTAGATTTATAGGTTTTAAAATCCCGGTTCGAGAAGAATACTTACTCTTGTGGATTGGATCAAAAATGTATGGATCACTGATTTCTGCCCAAGATATTAATCCAGGAAATTCTAGTCTAAACACTTTTGCTAATTCCAAATCATCATTTATCTCGTATAGGGAATAGTCAGAAATACAAAACCAGTATAGCCTATTATTATAAGTAATTAGAGACTCTTTATTGAAATATGTGCAGTTGGTGCGCACAAATTCTTGCAATAGTCTTTTTTTACTTATCACACCATTTTCTGAAATCTCTAATAAGAATGGGGTTTCCTGATCTCCATTTATCTCTTTCCCTAAAACTATCATTGTTTTCTGATCTATTCTCCCGCTGGTTAAGATATTGCCATCAACGTTTATTATTATTGTTTCATTCTTAATAATATCATGCTTTGCAATTACACCTCCCCTGAAAAACACAAATAACTGATTGCTGGCTTCACAGAATTGAACCATTTTCGGGTAATCCCACTTAAGATTGACGGAAAAGAAGTTAATCAATTCACTAGTGTTCAATGAGATTACTGCAAAATAATGATCTTCCCATTTATCTCCTTCCTTCGTATAAAAGACAATTTTATCTCCACAGATCCAATGTTCACTCCAAGAGTCAAAATGATCCAAAGGATTTCTATAATAGAACTCTTGAAAAGATGAATTTAAAGACTCTATTGAAATGGTGCCAAGAATACAAGATTCAGCAGGATCAATACTTATTGTTTTATCCTTAATAGATCCTGATTTCGGGCTCGAACAAGAGACTAATAATAAGATAATAAAACTATGAAAAAGGTATCTCATTGTAATTACTTTTGATTTTTCTTAGCCATTAAACTATATAAATCTTTTTTAAATAATGAAGGAAGATTTGAAGGAAAGCAAATCTGAGAAATGTTAGCATTCTTATCAATAAGTATCATTGTAGGTGATGATAGCTTATTACTAATTCCCGGAACATCATTAGCCTCATCAAAGTAAACGACTCTCTCTTCATGTCCTAAACCTCTAAGAAAGAAACCAATAGTTTCGCTGTCATGCCTATTAACCAAGAAAAATGAATTTCTATTATTTGCCAGGATGTAATGATTGAATAGAATAACCTCTTCCTTAACACAAGAGGTACAATGACTTTGACTCAAAAAGAGGAAAAGCATTGCATTTTGCATAGAAATAAATTCTTGCTTGTAAAGATGACTCATAACCTCAGTACCAAACAGTGTACTTAGAGGAGTATTACTAAATTTTAAATCCAGTTTAATATTATTCTCATATGTTTCATTTAGATACTCCAAGCTATTAACTCGGTATGTAATCATTTCTAATTCTTTCCGGCTTATCTGAACTATAATAATACATAAAGCAAAAAGCCCAAGCAAGATCGTACCAATAATAGCAAAGCCTATTTTTTTTTGTATTCTCATTTGATAAATCTTACTAGTTGTGAAATGATACCTGGCTTAGTATGATCCTTCTCAGAGACATTCAACCTTATGCTATTGGTATCCCCATGCAATTTATATGTTCGATATAGGACTCCACTTTTTGCAACTTGAAAAGGGAAAAATGGCAACTCATGATTGTCAAATTCAACACCCCAGAATAACCTCGGATAATCCTTTGATTCTGGCAAGAAGCAAACACCTCCTGTTGATAGTGAAAAAGACAAGGGGGTAAAAAGATTATCCTTCTTTGCTAAAATGAATCCTTTGTCTGGAATAGACTTACATAAATGAACATTTAACACCTGAAGTTCTTCCAAATCAAACATCTTCAAAATAATTACTTTTGCTGTTTTATCCCTTACATTGTATTGAACAATCCTTTGCTTGGATCTATTGTACATCTTCAAAGTATCCAAATCCGAAAAAATCCAAGAAATATCATTTCCCTGAATCTCGTCAAAATTTAGTGGCTTAATTTTAAGCAATTTTACAAAATCTTGCCCATACAAATCGGTTGAACTAAGAATATAACCATCTGAATATTTATTCCGCGGATAAGGGTTATAATAGAACAATCTGTTATTGTTGCACAATATATGTAGTGGCGCAAATGGTACAGATATTTCATGTATCACATTACCTGATATCGTTACTCCCAAAACTATATTTAATTTTGCATCAAGCATGTAGATAAGATTGTTACTCCTACAATGCGCAAAAGAAAACACTGAAAATATTTCGTTTTTATATTCCAAATCGAAGCTGTTCAAAAGCTTACCCTTTGGAGAAATCAGGAATAATTTATTTAAGTATTTGGCATATCCAACAATGGTGTCACCAATAAATTCGAGAATGGAGGCTGAATAGCCTAATTTTTGCGTGATACTATCAAAATATACAGTACCTATTTGACTAGCGACTTTTTCAGAAATATCATCAAATAAAGTTTGATTCTCCTCATAATAAAGATGAGTATCAAAACTGTCAACTCGATCGTTACAACCAGATAAAAATGGGAAAACTATCATTATTAAAAGGGATGCTCTTTGCATAACAAAAATAAAATGGAAGACCTTGGTTAATAAATAAAATTAATCCTCCGTCGGTCCAGGATTACTAGCAGGAATCCAATCACATCCATCACCTACACAATCCCAATTGGTACATCCTCCACTTCCCCCAGGGCATTCAGTTGTATAACCTAAATATGTTCCGCCAGTAGTCCAGCACCAGCCTGAGAACCATTCCTCCTCATCAAAATAGCCATTTTCATACCGATAACACGTATCCGCAGCTTGAGTTCTCGTAATTGAGATAAATACAATCGCAAAGATTGATACTATTAATAGCAGTTTACTTATTGAAATAATTGTTTTTGTTTTCATAACATTAAGGTTTATTTTCGGTCTTCCATTTTATCAATGCAGAAATATTGCTACCTCTCTAATTATATACCGCAGCTAACTCAAAAACCTTAATGGATTTTGGTGACTTTTTTTCAACAAAAGTCAAAATAAAAGCTAAGCCGCTGAATATCAGATGAATTATTATTTTGCATGAAGCCGATAAAAAAGGTAAAACAGAATGCCAAACAGGAAAATTCCAAGGAACAGGAACTTCCAATCTCCTTGAGAAGATTCAAACCTGGTACGTCCCTGAACCATTACCCCTGCCCAATAATGAGGATGATCAAGTCCGGATACGGCATTCTCCAGATACTTAAGTTTTGAAGATTGCAATGCTTTTGCCGGATTCTTAAAGCCTTTGTTCTGATAAAATCCGATGGCAATATCTGCAGTTTGTTTTTCCGGTGCCATCCAATAGGTTTCAACAACTTGTTCAGCTCCCGATAACAAGAAGGCCAAACCTAAACTCATTAATCCTTCGCCGGAATTATATCGACCTAAACCGGTCTGGCAAGCATTCAGGTACACTTGCTTACCACGGTTATTCATACCCAGAATATCCAACCAGGTGAGGCCATTACTCAATACGGAATTGTAGGGCTTGCTTAAGTCAACATCTGCATGTACGATGAAATGAAGAATTTTGCTTGTTGCTTGTATCCCATACCAGAGATTACCTTTGAATTGAGACTGAAGAGTATTAATCTCTGATTCCGATGCCGACAGTGAAGAATCACCGGAAGCCATTATTAAACTTAATCCATTTTCGAGACTCGAATGTGAAGTCGTTCTTTTCAAAACTGAACTGACATAAAATATTGGATTCTTACAGATCAGATATGGAAGTTCTTTGAAAGCATGGAGCTGACCTCTTTGGCTATCTAAATCATTCAAATCTACCAAAGCCCCAAATGGTAAGCCATTTAATTCACCGTCTGCCTGAATGTATAGGGGGACATTCTCAATCCCTTCTATCGATCCAATCAGAACTTCATACAAATATGCAGCATGCTCTATATACTCCTGCAATTCAGTCTGACTGTAATTACCGGTTCGTGTCTTCGAGATCAGGATTTTAAATAATTGAATTGTCTCCTGAAGCTTTGTGGTTTTTGGTATTTCGTAATAATCAGTTTTTCCTCCATTTATAAACAGAACACAAAAAGTGGTATCCAAATCGTAAAAGCTTAACAAAGGATTGACAATATCTTTTGGGTTTATCTGAGTTATTTCATTTCGGGATGAAGCAATAGGATCAGAGAACCCTAATATAGAATCCATTCGTATCCGGTTTTCGCTGTGCTGCTGAACAAGATCGGCAAGATCAGATGGTGATTCATGCTTTGTTGATAATGCGAGTCGGGTGGTATAAAATGACCGATAAACCTCCTCTAACCGAGGTGACAATTCCACATCTTGCAAATTCTGGTAATTGGCTTGAAGCGACATCCTTTTTGCCTGATCGGAATACATCAGAGCCTTGAAAAAATAAGACTTATCATTTTCCTCCTGATACATAGTCAGAGCCAGATCAACTGCCAGATTGAATACAGGTCTGACGATCATGGCTACAGCAAAACCCGATTCTGTTGCAGCATATGAGCGCATAATAAAATCAATCCTGTATGTGGCTTTTTCAATGTCAGCCAATGCCCTGTCTGTCCGGGAAAGGGAATAAAAGAAACAGGCCCTAGCCCGATACGCTTTAACTCTCATCAGTTCATTTTGAGCAGATCCGATAATCAGGCTGTCAGGGTCCAATACATCTACTGCACGGTCAAGACAAATTCTGGCAGAATCCACATTCCCAATAGCCTGATAACATTCACCCAGAGACAGGTATGATTGTCCGGTCTGAAAATGATGCGTCCCGAGTGAATCCAGATACCTGTACAGGGCAATCCTAAAGTATCTGCAAGCTTCCTCATCTCTTCCTGACTGTCGCATGTACAAGCCATAATTCCGATATGGCAAAATCGGGTCAAATTGCTCAAAGTGCAACTCACTTTCTGACAGGGCAAATAATTGAGGAAACAAGCTATCCACAGCAATTTCATTCTTCAACTTAATTGCGCAAACTGCCAGATTATTCAGTACCATAGCCCGTTGATCAAGACCAGGTTGAAAATCCTGATCATCCAACAGATCCAGACATTGATCAAAGCACTCCTGATAGTTTTGCCTCTCCAAATCCAGAACCGCAAGATTATTCCTTATTGTAAATTGGATCTCATGATTTTCACTCTCCCTGGCATATTTCAGTGCCAGGGAATCACAATGTCTGGAGAGCATCATATCACCCAGGCCCAGATAAGCGGTAGCCTTATACAAGTAGAGATAAGTAAAATAACCTGCATTATCCGCAAAATCTGAATACTGAGCCAGTGTTTTATCAGCACTGTCTAAAGCCTCAAGATGATCAGCCTGATTGATCAGTTCTGATACTCGCAGAGTTTGGGAGTATAAATTACTCAACAACCCTTCTTGAGCTATAGTGCTGACTGAAAGACACATGAGGATGGATATACAAATAATTCGTATCATGATGTTTCGGCAGGATTGCTTCCTTAATGCTAAGAAATATTTAGGGAATTTGCAAGGATACAAAGCCAGATGACGTAGCTGCCAAATTGTAACTAATAATAACATTTGATAAGCTTTTATAAGACAATATGATTCTATCTTCACTCCACAAAAAAAGAAAGTCAAACCAACTACCATGAAAAAAATTCTGATAAGCATTTTGCTCATTTTCACAAGCCTGTTTTCCTTCGGCCAGGTGGCTAACGAAACTGACACACTAAGAAAAGATGCATTACGGGTTTATATGGAATCTGATGATTTCATTCGCCAGGAAATTCCCTACATCAATTATGTTCGTGATATCAAAGATGCCCAGGTGTATATCATTAGCAGCAAGCAAAGAACAGGATCAGGGGGTAATGAATTTACTTTCTACTTAGTTGGACAACATGAATTCGAAGGCATGAAAGACACCCTGCAATTTGTGAGCTCGCCTGATTATACTGAAGATCAAATCAGACAATTGGAAGTAAACACACTCAAGCAAGGCCTAATGCGCTATGTGCAAACCACACCGCTGGCAAAGCATATAATAATCAGCTTTAGTCAACCCATGTCTCAGGAGGTTACTACGGATAATTGGGATAGCTGGGTATTCCGCACAAGTGTTAACGGATTTTTGAACGGACAAAAAACCTACAATTCAAACCAGATTTTTGGCTCGGTTTCAGCCAGCCGGATAACTCCGGATTGGAAAATGGATTTTGGAGTAGATTATAGCTATAACCTCGATCGCTTTGAGATCGGTGAGGAAATTATTAAAAGCATAAATCAGTCAAAATCATTTGAGACCCTGGTTGTCAGAAGCCTCGGAGAGCATTGGTCGGTAGGAGGTACTACAAAAATCAGATCTTCAAGCTTTAACAATTACAAACTGAAAGTTTCTGCAATGCCCGGAATCGAATACGATCTGTATCCGTATTCAGAATCCACCCGCAGACAATTAAGACTGTTATACTCAGCCGGATATATTTATCAGTCGTATATGGATACTACCATTTATGATAAACTCGAAGAACATCTTTGGGGACATTCATTAAGCGCCGCATATCAGGTTGTTCAAAAATGGGGATCTATTGACCTGACAATGAACTGGTTCAACTACCTACACGACTTCAGTAAGAATAACCTGTCATTGTCTGGAAGCATGAACATACGCATTGCAAAAGGACTGAATTTCAACTTCGGTGGCGGGGCTTCTCTGATCCATGATCAGCTGGCTCTGGTAAAAGGTGGAGCCTCAACAGAAGAAATTCTGTTAAGAAGAAAAGAATTAGCCACAGCATATCAGTATTTCACATATTTCGGACTTTCCTACACTTTCGGATCAATCTATAATAATGTCGTGAACCCAAGGTTTGGAGGCAGTTCAGGAGGAATGCAGATAATCATTAACTAAGCTGTTTCCTGTACCAAAACCAGATTTTTCTGCTTTTGGCTTATCTTTGAGAATGATGAAATTCAAACTCAAAGTTATACTTTACCTTGGCATTAGTCTTATACTAACTTTCTCTCTGTCAACATGTGAAAAATCGGTGGATTCACTAACCCTGATTGGCGAGAAGCATTTTGTTTCAGGCTACGAACCATTGATGGAAGACGGTAAGATCCAGGCTGTTGTAGAGATTCCTGCCGGCACCCTCGATAAATGGGAGGTAGACAAAGAAACCGGATATTTGAAATGGGAGATCAGGGATGGGAAACCCCGTGTAGTTCAGTATTTGGGCTATCCGGGTAATTACGGAATGATTCCCAGAACCCTTTTGAGCAAAGAATCAGGAGGAGACGGAGACCCCCTGGATGTCATCGTTTTGGGCCAGCCGGTTGAAAGAGGTTCTATTGTAAAAGCCCAGCTGATTGGCGTTTTAAAACTTCTTGATGGAGGAGAACAAGATGATAAACTAATAGCTGTTTTGGATGGCTCGCCCTTTTCAGGAATTTATCGGTGTAGCAGATATCATTCAAACCTGGTTTGTCAATTATAAAGGTCCGGGAGAATTGGAATCCTCAGGATTTGGCACAAAGGAAGAAGCCCTGCAAATTCTCGATGCAGCAATCCAAGCTTATAATCTGTATTGAGTTACAATAATATTTTAAATATCATCATAAATAAGCTTTGGTATTAAATACAATAGCTGTGTAGCATTAGCCTCTGCCAGGTTCCCATTATACCATACCACAATTGTACAGTCTCGTTCTGGTGAATGCATCATTAAAGAAGTATAACCAGGTGCACCTCCATTATGACCGTAAAAACCTTTAAACTCCATCATTCCCATACCATAGGTCAACTCTGATGAGCTACTGACGGCATGCGTATCCATACGTTTGGTTTGCAGTGCAGTTGAAAGAAAGCAATCTCCGGTTAAAGCCTGTACATAAGTTTTCAGATCGAAAATATCTGAGATCATCCCTCCGGCTGCCCTTGCAAACGAATAATCCATGTATTCAGATAGTTCTGGGAAATCCTCATCATAATCACCAAAATAATAAGCCTTGGAATGAAATCCGGGTATCTCAGTTCCACCGATTATGTAGGTTGTTTTCTCAAGATTAAGAGGCTCTATAATCCTCAGGTTTACAAGAGACTCAAGTGATTTACCAGTGACCTGCTCAATTACATTTTCCAGAATAATGGTATTCGTATTACTATAATGAAAATCTGAACCGGGATCAAAATAATATAATTCATCATGATGCTCAATAAGAACAAAATCAATAATTTCATTAACGGTCCAGAAATACGTTGGATTATCTAAAACCCTCATCCAGAACTTCATAGAGGCAACATAATTAAAAATGCCACTCCGCATATTGGCTAGCATCTCTATAGTAACTTCATCAGCCCTCGGAAAATCTGGCAAGTATTTTGACAATTTATCATCCAGTGTAATTAAACCCTCGTCCACAAGTTGTAATAATATTGTAATGGAGAATGTTTTAGTATTACTTGCAATTCTAAAAACCATATCTTCTGAGATAGGGGCATTTGTTTCCAGATCGGAATAACCGGCAGCATAAACAAAGTCAATTGCTTCATTAGGAGCCCAAATGCCGGCTACCAGGCCAGGGACATGAGTATTTGCAATTATCGAATCTAAGGCCGCTTTTATATTGCTTTCAATAATTTCTGATGGAGTGGGATCTAACATGCCCGGATCATCAGACTTGTCACAAGAATTGAACAGAAGTGTTCCGCCAATAAAAATGGCAAGTAAAATAAATGTGCTAATCTTTTTCATCTGCTTATAGGTAGTTGTAGAGTTTTAAAGGCATTATTGCAGGGATTTCCACGATATAATTTCCAGGTTTTATTCTGAAAATCAAACAGAGAATGGGCCAGGGTCAGTCCTTCCGCACTATGAACACATACTGAATGTGGGTGACCATCATGACTTGACATCCAAGAAGTAATCAAATCACCGGTAACTTCATCTGGTTTGCTGGTAAATGCACCGGATTTATCTTTAAGCAAATTATATCGGGTTGTAGTATTCTCGCTAAGAATTGAATACTCCTTCATTGTTGGTAGCACAAAATGGTTAGTATGCACATAGAAATTATCAACTTCGTAAAACTCATGTTTGCCAGGCATTACTTCTGCTGAAATAATCCGGTTCTCAGATAGCGATCCAATATTAAAATGGGCACTGTATCCAATATCCGGAAACTGTAAAATAGATTTGACTTCATCAATTGTCTGAGCTTCTTGCATAGCTCTGCACAAGAATACCCATGGAACACCATCAGAAGACATGGGGATATCTACCTGATTGCCTGTAAACATCATTCCTGCCTCATTAGTACTTGGGGGAACTCCCAGTATCATTCCGGGATAATTAAGTCCCATAAAAGTAGGTTTTCCGGGTTGCTTTACTTTGACCACATACATCAGATCAGCATTGGCCGTACTAAGGTCTTCATTATGGGCAAGAAACAATTTACTCTCTTTGGAGAATGTGACAGATGAACAGCCCTTAGTAGTACACATCTCATTATTAAGCACTTGCCCTTCTCCGCCTAATTTTCCCAAGATTTCGAATACACAAAGGTTCACAAACATCTTTTTAAATGGTATTCCTGAACCTTCTGACAAACCTCTTATTTCTTCAACATAGTTATTGTAGCGTTCTTCTGCTGCGCTTAAAAATGGATTATAAAAAGTGTCGGGATCACTATCAACAAAATACATCAGAATAGATAAAAGGTCCATTCCATTAAAAGGACTATCAGGATTGTTGACTTTGTTGGCTTCATTTCTTGCAAAAACCTCATTGAATTGCATTTTGAAATGGGTTCCAATTTTAAGCCCTATATCATAATTTGATGTTTCACTGACTTCCAAATATGGAAATGGAGGATTTTCCCTCTGTACTTCAGGGGGATCATCTTTGGCACAACCGGGCACTATTGAGAGACCAATCGCTGCTGCCGCACTGTTTCTTAAAAAATCTTTTCGTTTCATTTTGCATGAATTTTATTTTCTACAGAAATCTGTTCACAGCTGCAAGTTACTGTATACCAGCACGTAATTCAACACCGATAAATACCCAATTATATGGGTATCAGTACCTATTTTTTTGATGGGATAACACGATGATATGGTTTGTCAGCTTAGAAACTCTTTGTTTTCAATTACAAACCTGATCAGGGCATTGTGTCCGCTAATCCCCAGTTTGCCACAAATATTTGAGCGATGGCGATCAACGGTTCTTTCGCTGATAAAAAGATGCTGAGCAATTTGAGATGTAGTTTTATTTTGTGAGACAAGGTGCAAAACCTTCTTCTCGGTTTTTGTCAGGTTTTCGAGCCTTGACAACATGGGATTGGAGATTATGTTGTCAAGAAGTCCACCTGAAAGAATAGGATCGTAGTACCTTTCGTTCTGAATGACAGCTCTAATAGCTTGAAGAATTTCAGAATTAACAGAATCCTTTAATAAAAACCCATTCACTTGCAGGTTTACCGCTTTACGAAAAATTGCAGATTCATTATGCATAGTGAAGATAATGACTTTGCTTGGAATGTTTTTCTCTCTAAGGTAAGCCAGCACTTCAATACCGCTTAATTTTGGCATGTCGATATCCAATATTGCAATATCCGGTTGATTGTTTATTATCAATTCCAAGGCTGTTTTGCCATCGGAGGCTACACCAATCACCTTTAATCCTTCTTCTTCATCAATCAGATATTTTAAGCCTTGTAATAATATTGGGTGATCATCGGCAATTATAATTCTTATGTTTGCGTCTTTCTCAGGCATATCGTTCATAAATTGCTTTTCGATTAATTTGCAGAAGGTAATGAAACAACAAACCGGCTTCCTGCTCCGGATGCACTTTCAACATGCAGATCGCCATAGTTTTTTTCCATCAGATCTTTACATAATATTAATCCTAGGCCTGTTCCGTCTTCATTTTCTGTTCCACGGGTTCTGGAGATCTTATCAATATGGAAAAGATTTTTAACTTGTTCCGGATCCATTCCTATTCCATTGTCTTCAATCACAATAAAGATCTGTTCTTGTTCAATATAGCTTCTTATGGTGACTTTACCTCCACGCTTAGAGAATTTGATCCCGTTTGACAGAAGATTTGAAAAAACAATGGAAATCATCTCATAATCTGCATGTACAAATATGCTATTTCCTATTTCTGAAATAAGTTGCACATCTTTGCCAGAAGCATTAATATGCAGATAATTTATTTGCTGGTCAATTATCTTCTTCAGATTGATTTGTCTGGGATTATACTCAAATCGTCCGATTTGTATTCGCGACCAATCCAATAAATTAGTAAGGTATTTATAACTACTGTTAAGTGATTTGTTAATTTCTGTAATGGAACTTAATCGCTCTTCTTCAGAAAGCTTATTATATCGTTTCATCACTATTTCAGTGAATCTTAGCAGTGAAATTAAGGGGCTCTTGATATCGTGAGCAACTATAGAAAAGAATCGGTCTTTGTTCTTATTCAGAAGAGCCAGCTCTTCAGTTCTTTCATGAACCAATGTTTCTAAATAAGCCTTTTCCTTTTCTGTATTGTAGATTTTTATCCGAATATAGCTTATAATAGATCCTGCCAGTATAAGCACATAAAGAGAATAAGCCCACCATTTTTTCCAAAAAGGACGAAGAATCCGGATTCTAAGAGAAGCAAATTCGCTTTTTGCCAGATTATCAGCGTTTTGTGCTCTTACACGGAATTCGTACTCTCCAGGTGGAATATTAGTAAAAGATGCAGAACGGGAGTTTTTCGAAGTGCTCATCCAATCCGTATCAAATCCTTCAAGCATATACTCAAAAATGATGTTGGATGGCCCACCAAAATCAGGGAAAACAAAACCAATTCCAAAAGCATTATCAGACCAGGATAGAGTTACCTTTTTCTTTACAAAGAGAGATGAATCAAGAAAAGTTTCAGGGAGGACGTCAATAATTTCATTCGAAAGGTAGAAATCAGAAAGGACGACCTCAGCTCTGACAGGAGGAACTATGTGATCCTCAGGCTTAAAGAAAGTAAGGCCATTAGTACCGCCAAAATATATGTACCCATCACTATCACAATAAAAAGCATTAAAATTATGCTCTAGTCCTTGAATCCCATCTTCTATTGTGTAATTCTCTATGAACCCATTTCTTGTATTAAACTTACTGATTCCTGCTGTTGAACTGAGCCATAAATGATTTTCCTGATCTGGAATAGCACCAAGAATCAGATTTGTTGGCAAACCATTCTGAATTGTGAATCGGGAAAACTTTTCGGTAAGCTTGTCTAATTTGATCAAACCACCTGCTGTTGAAACCCATAGAATATTTGAAGCATTTGGATCTTGTGCCACAGAGCCAACAAGATTTGCAGTTGGTATATTTTTGCCCTCATCAAAAGTGATTCTGTGAAATTCACTTTTTCCCTTGAGGTACTTACTCAAGCCATTATATGTGGATATCCAGATTGTACTGTCAGAGTCTTCGAAGATGCTCAAGACATAGTTATCACTCAGCGAATTATTGTTATCCTTTTCATGATAAAACCTTGTGATTTTTCCTGTAGCCGGATTTATTCGGTTAACTCCGTTTCCTGATCCGGCACACCACAAATAACCATCGGCAGCTTCAACTATAATCGTTATCGTGTTATTGCTGATAGTATGCTTGTCTTTGGGGTCATGAAAATAACGCTTTACAGAATTAGCAGATAAGTCATATTTTATTAATCCCTCATTGAATGTTCCAATCCATATAATGTCCTCATCAAACCGGGATTTACATATTGAATTTATAAGTGTTTGGGGAATAACATCTTTCCATTCAGGTATATTATTATGCCTGACAACAAGGTTTTCATCCCTAATAAACAGATCAATACCAGTATTTGTTGCCACCATTATTTTTCCGGGAGATATTTCAGCAAAGCCATTGACAGACTTTGCTGAAAGGCTATTTTCATCTTTGGAGTCATGATAAACAGAAGAAAAACTGTTTGATAGCGGATCATAATAACAAGCACCATTTTCCATGCTCCCGATCCAAATTATTCCTGTACGAGATAAGTATAGCACTCTGATATAACTACTGCTGAAATTTTCCTTTACTTGTCTAACGGGAGAGAAATCTAAGCTTTCAGCAACTGGATCAAAAACAATCAGGCCTCGCCCGGCTGTTCCAATCAGCAGCTTATTCTGAAATTTTTGTAATGAAAAAAGCCTTACATTTTTCAAGGTTTGCAGATCATCATAATATGTTCCATAATCATCGAAGCGTTCGGTTTGGAGGTCAAATCTATTGAGCCCGCCCTTACCTGTCCCAATCCACAATATGTGGTGATTATCAATTGTATCACTTAGTATTTGTAGAACATGGTTATCATTAATTGAATATTTATCAGACGGGTCTTTTTTGAAATTTTTTGTTTCTTCTGTTTCAGGATCAAACCTGTCAAGGCCTCCACTCAGGGTTCCAAGCCAAATATGCTCTCCATCAAAATGGATGTCAAGAATTGTCGAATCGCTGATTGAGCAAGAATTTGCAAGATCAGGACGATAGAGAATTGCTTTGTTATTGTCAGGAGAATACTTGACTAATCCTGTTTGAAAAAGCGATAACCAGAGCACCGGCTCTCCGTTCTCAATTGTTTCTTCCATAGCTTCAATCCATACAGGCTGGGGTGTTGCTATTTCGATATCGATCTCAATAAAACTCAGATTTGAATAGTCATATCGAAATAGCCCACCCTGGGTACCAATCCACAATCTGTTTTTGCTATCAACCAGCAGGCTGCGGATCAGAGGATTTGAGAGGCTCCCCGGATTAAAAGGATCAATTGAAAAGTGGACTAATTCTTTACCATCGTAGCGATCAAGTCCTCCATCATATCCAATCCAAAGAAAACCATATTGATCTTCACAAAATGCTGTGACAGAGTTATTACGAAGCCCTTGCTCAGCTGTCAGGCAAGAAATAGACATTCCATTCTGGGCCTGGGAATTTTGGCTCATAAAAAGTACTGAAAACAATATAGGGATCAGTATCCGCAATTGTATTATTTTCATTGCTTCAATCATACATTTACTTCCTGAACAAATAAGATAATTTAAGAAATACTCCCCGTTGCATATTATAAGGCTGATCAGGACGTAAAACTTGCTCAGCCATAAGATCAACAGAATCATACAGTGAGCCATAACCAAGATAAAATACGGTGCCCGGGATGTAATTAAATGAAATCAGGAAATCTGTCAGAAGCTTTTTTCGATAGCCATTATACTCCAGAACTCCCCTTACGGCAAGATACTTATTGTATTGATAAGTCAGTTTTAGTCGCTCAATAGCGTATGTATACACCTGATTTCTTGTATCTGTCTCTTTAAAGTCGGTGTACAGGAAAGATAAGCTAAGGTTCAGTTTGGTAATTGGTTGGAATGCCATAGACACAGCAAATCTGTGCATTAGTCCGGCAAAGGGATCAGCAGAATAATAAATGGCATTATTAAACCTATGCAGAACAGAGCCGGTAAACCAGTCGCCAATCCGTGTTGCAAAAAGAGTATGAAATCCGCCGGTATTAAATCGTTGTCCGAGGTAAATTTCCGATGTATTGTAGTACTTCAATTTCATATAAGAAGTTCCACCCAGATAGGCGGTTACTGATGAGAAGGCAAAATGCTCCCACATAGAGTAGATCTTATCGTATCCTCCCATCCCAAATAGTTCAATATCAAAGCGCTTAAAAACAGGAGAGCTTGTGTAAAATTTAGGCAGTACTCTACCACCAATCTGGGTAATCCCGGTTCGTCTGATGAAGGCCGTGTTGGCATGGAAATCTTTATCTAAATCCTTGAATATCAACCCGTATTCAAACTTTCTTGTGTCATTATGCAGATACGCGCTTGCCGCATGTCCGACTTTTATGCCAGAATTTATGGATGTATGTGAATTGAATCCATTAAACTCCAGAACCGTTGACTTATTTAGTCTTATTTGGCCATCTCCTCCATACATCCGGTTGTATCCATCCTTACTCTCCCCACCTGTGTACAGCACTCCGATATATGAATCTCCATTAAAACTTTTTTTATAGCGCAGTATCGGCACATGGCTATAGTCGCGCTGCCAGAGCCCATTTTCAGAGCTTAACTCATCCATTGCATATAGTACGGTAAAGTCATTTGTTTCATTGACCTTTCCACTAAATTTTAAACCAGTAAGCGGGTTCGCAATAGTTCGTGTATTTACCATGAGGTACATTGGGTCAGAATCAAAAGTTCTTGTTGCAGCCACCACTAACTTGTCACTACCCTCAAGAAAAAACAGACGTTTCTCAGGGTAATACACATCGTATCTGAGGTTCACATCTATTTGTCCGGCATCAGATTCTATCTGGCTATAATCGGGATTTAGTGTAGCATCGAAAATAAGATCAGAGGTGATTCCATATTTGATGGTCACGCTAGGTTCAGGAGAGTGTGTTGCCTGTTTCCATTCTCCATCGGTGCGTTGATCACGGTATGAATAAGTCAGGGCCGGAATTGCTTCAAAAAGTTTGTAATGTTTTACACCTGACATTTCAATAATCATCATTTGATTATTGAAAGCATACCCCTGCTCCGGATCCATTTCAGGATACATACCCTGAATGGAGTGTCTGGATATTTTTCGTTCAAGAATCACTCCCATATTCACAGGGTTCTTGTCTGAGAAGCGGAGACTCTTCAATGGGATTCTTAGTTCAATATTGTATCCCTGCTCATCAATAGTGCCGGCGCTGTACCAGACATAATCTGCACTTACATCATCTATTCCGCCTGTAAACCTACTATCCATCTGTATTCCATAAGGATTCACATAGAAGCCGCTAATAGCCTGCTTATCATTGTGTGTATCCAGATTA
>JAGLDP010000002.1 GCA_023145515.1 Bacteroidales bacterium | reverse complement strand
CTCTGATTAACAGTCAGATGCTCTAACCAACTGAGCTAATGAAGCCTTTTTAGAGGACGCAAAAATAATGCTTTATTTTGAAATGCCAAAATTTGTTCTGAAATACTTCACTGATAAGCTTTCCTTTACCTTTCCTCACCATCCCTCACCATCCCTCACCTTTCCCCTACCTCAAGCTATATCCCGCCCTATATGGATACCCGTCAAATTCCTCGCCGCCTCCAACGACCCGAGGATCTTCTGAATCTTTTAATTGTTGAAAGAGCTTATCTTTTAGTTCGACCCTAATCTCCACATAATCAGGATTTCCGGCTAAATTCACCAACTGAAACGGATCATTATCCATATCGTATAATTCCTCTTGCGGACGCTGGTCAAATGACCAGTCGTAATATTTTCCGTAATCGGGATCATCTTTGAGGGTCATGAGATAGTGCTTAGTTGGTCCGCCATCACAATCAGGGAAATTATTCATGGGATGAGATGCGCCTTCAGATACCCCGGCAGGCCATCTTTGGGGGAAGAAGTTGTAAATATATTGCCATTTTTCTGTACGAATACTTCTGCAGGGATATCCTGCAATTGAGGGAGCCAATTGAGCAGGGACATGCCGCTCTTTGCCAAAAATTACCGATTGTCGGTAATCAGTTACCCAGCCATCTTTTTTTGATTTTAGTATGGGAGACAGAGAGATCCCGGTCATTGCCTCTGGCAGAGGAACTCCTGCCAATTCAAGAAAGGTGGGTGCAAAATCTGTGAAGGAAATGAAATCTCTGACTTCTCTGCCAGGATTTTTTATTTCACCCCATCTGATGGCGAGGGGAACCCGAACACCCATATCATACAGATTGGATTTGCATCTGGGGAAAGGCATTCCGTGATCTCCTGTCATCACGATAATTGTATTTTCTATTTCGCCTATTTCTCTCAGTAGTTCGATGGCCTCACCACAATCGCGGTCGAAGCGTTGAACTTCAAAATAATAATCAGCAATATCTGAGCGAATGATTTCTTCGTTGGGATAAAAATCCGGTACCACAATATCATCAAGATTCATCCCTGATTCTTTTCCTGAATTCAATTTGTAAGCCCGGTGTGGGTCTGATGATCCCAGCCAAAAGCAGAATGGTTGATCATCAGGACGCTGGTCAATAAAATCTCTAAAGCTATCGAATTTTGGTCCACCGGGATTTGTGTCAATATATCCGCCTGGTTCAAGTTTCCCGGGACCCCAGCATTTGCGCCATCTGCCCACAAAGTATCCGGCCTCTTCAAGAAGCAGGGGATACACAGGGATACTGACATCAAGAGTGGAGTGCAGATTGGCTCCCTGTCCGAGTCGCCAATGATATTGTCCGGTTAATACGGCATTTCTTGAGGGAGTGCAGGAAGGACTGGAGACATAAGCATGCTCAAACAGAATACCTTCTGATGCCAGCTGATCAAAAGTTGGTGTTTGAACTACCGGATCACCAAGAGCTCCGGCATGGGGCCATCCCCAATCATCGGCCATGCATAGTAAGAAGTTAGGTTGTGAGAGTTCCTTTTTACAGCCCGGTGAAAGTAATAGGCATGATGAAATAAGGAAAATGCAGGTAATACGAAACAAGTAATATATTTTCATTTGCATGGTAAGGTAGCACTATTTACTACACCTGGCAGACAAACCGTCTAATAGAAAAGCTGGTGATAATTATGTTTCTATCACCAGCTTTAATATTAGTATTACTCTAGCTATCTTCTAGAATGTGAAATCAAGTCCTACCGCAACAACCCATGTGGTTTTGTTGTAGGTTTCGATCACAGGAATAGCATTGGAGCCCAGCATGTAATCGTATGCTTTTGAGCCTTCTTGGTAGAAGGTGTACTGAGCACCAAAATTAAGGTCGAGCATATCTGTAACACGGAATCCTAATCCACCACCAAGAGTGTTTGTGTTGAGGCTATATCTTTGGTCGTTTTGAAAACTGGAGTTAACACCAGTATAAGTACCTAACCAACCTGCACTTGCACGTAGCTTATCAGTAAGTCCGTATTCAAGTCCGACAGCAAATTCTTTAAAATTCTTGTCAATCATATTGATATCGAGAGATTCACTGCCATCGTAGTCAACATTTTTGTCAAAATACAAATTCATACTACCTGAAACAGTAAGCTTGTCAAATGGCTTATACTGAATACCAGCAGCTAAAAGAGCAGGCATATCAGCTATGGTTGTAGTCCCATCGCTAAAAATACCTCCACCTTTATTATCAAATACTTTAGTTGTTAGTACCAAATTGGTTTGCGACTCATACTTCACAGCAATATTCAGATTATCAGAAGGTGTAAAGTTTACACTGAAGATAGAAGCATAGCCCATTCCTGATTCACCAGCATCAACCAAAATATCCTGTGTACCTGCAGCATATTCACTCATAGTGTTAGCTTTTTCAGCAAATATAGGTGCAGCAGCTCCGAGAATAATTTGTGCCTTTCCAATGGTTAAGCCTGTGATATCCTGGCCAGCAGCTCCAATAATTCCTTGAATCTGAGCAATTTGTCCATCTGATAATCCGGCTAAAGATCCATCGGTAAGTAATAGAGATCCTCCTCCACCAGCAACGATCTGCTGCAGTCCATCAAAGTATAGACTGGCTCCGGTAGCTAATTCATTCAGAGTAACAGCGCCTGAAGTAAAGAAGTCACTTGCCAGAACCATTTCGCCTGAATACTGCGTTCCAAAAGCTGGAAAGGTTGGATTAATTTGTATGTTTTTCAGATGTCCCTGATACGTGTTAGAAGCTGAGACTAAACGTACGCCAACTGCCACCGACAACATGTCGTTTATTTTGTAGCCAATATTTCCCTGATAGCCAAAATAGATAGAAGAACCTTCAAAGAAGATGTCTGCTGCATATTGTGAAGTTGCAAAACCCTGACTTGATAACAGAGGTACCAGGTCAGCTATTCCCATTTCAAATGAAGGTAAGCCATTGTCATAGGTAGCACCGCCACCACCACCAATTGGGTTGAATCCGGCTGAGAACGACCAATTGCCTGTATTATATGCCATGTAAACTCCCGGGAACAATGGAGCACTTACATTTCCAAGATATTCCTTTGGGGTGTCTGACAGATAGGAATAGTTGCTTAAAATTGATTTTGTCTGTCCTATGGTCTGATTGTTCAAAGAAAGGTAGAAGCCATCTCCTAGCGTTGACAATCCTGCAGGATTGAAGTACACAGCATCAATCCAAGTGGAAGCATTTCTGCTCAAAAACCTTGTAAACAAAGCACTCTGATTGGTGTTTGTTACCAATCCACCTGCCATTAAAGTACCAGTCATTACAACTGCGGCAAAAAATACCAGAATTTTTTTCATAATTAAAAGATTTGGGTAATTATTGTTAATAATCTCAAACATAGGTATATATTTCTATTTTTGCATATACTCGACAATTATTTTAAATGCTATGAAAGAATTTATATCTGTATTATTTCTTTTTCTGAGTGTCTCGCTTATCGCACAAGATAGGGGTTTTGTCAGCGGAAAGATAAGCGATAGCAAGAGCGGTCAGTCAATGATTGCAGTTAATGTTGGTGTGGATGGAAAAGGGGGGGCTATATCAGATAGTGAAGGAAACTATCAGGTGATAGTTTCACCCGGACAGCATAAAATCTCTTTTTCTTTTGTTGGATATGAGACCTTTTTTGAGACTGTTTCTGTTGATGCAGGAAAATCGGTTGAGTTGAATGTAGAAATGGAGGTCAGCACCAGCATACTTGATGAAGTGGTGGTGAGTGCCGGACGCTATGAGCAGAAATTGTCAGATGTTACGGTTTCGATGGAAGTCTTAAAAGCAAA
>JAGLDP010000199.1 GCA_023145515.1 Bacteroidales bacterium | reverse complement strand
TGTCTGGCGCCGGAATGAGTGCTGAAAGTGGCATCAGAACTTTTAGGGATATGGGTGGATTATGGGAAGAATATGACATTACAGAAGTAGCCACACCAGAAGCCTGGGCTAGAGATCCTCATTTAGTTCTAAGGTTTTACAACGAACGGAGAAAGGCACTTTTGAATTGCCATCCTAACCAAGGACATCTGAGTCTTGCCAAAATGGAAGATAATTTTGAAGTCAGAATAATAACTCAGAATGTGGATGATCTTCATGAGCGCGCCGGCAGTTCATTTGTCATGCATCTTCATGGGGAGCTAAGAAAGGTCAGGAGCAGTATTGATGAATCGATGGTTCATGAACTAGATGGTTGGGAACTAAAATGGGGCGACAAATGCAAAGCAGGCAGCCAGCTTCGTCCTCATATTGTGTGGTTTGGTGAGGCTGTGCCAATGATTCCGGCTGCCATCCGCGAGGTCGAAAAAGCAGATATTTTTTTAATAATTGGAACAAGTCTTCAGGTTTATCCGGCTGCTAGTCTCATTGATTATGTCAGATATGATGTACCTGTATTTGTAATTGATCCTAATGAAACTCTGGGAGATGGTAAAGGCAGAACAATTATCAGGCAAGGAGCTTCTGAAGGCATGAATGAATTTAAGCAGATTATCCAGTCTTACTGATTACTATTCTTCATTATTTAAACGAAACTTCCCAACCATAAGGATATCATCTGAGCTAATTAGTTTCCAGTAATATAAACCCGGGTCAAAATTCAGTTTGATCTCAATTTTCAACTCTTTTGGGTTTACCAATAACAGATTCTCTCCAGTATTTGAAACCAGAATAAACTCTATTTCCTTATCTTCAATATCTGAGAGATCAAGACTCAACTCCTCTCCTCTCATAAGAACACCCGGAATCATAATATTATTCTTATTATCCAATGTTACTGATCTGAAACGGGCGCTTACCAGAGCTTCTAATCCCTGGTTCGGCACATAATTTGCCGCATACAGAATTGTATCATGTTGAATGATATCTATCACTTCTGCTTCTGCATCATTCCTGAGCAAAATCGTATCTGTTTCAAGCTGCTCTGAAGGGGCAATTATCCTAAGTGAATCATCGTTGACCTGAGCCATCTCAACACTCTTTTTTTCAGGTTTTAGAAACTGAATCATCATTGCAACAGCTAAAACACCTGCAAGCAGTGCAACTGCCCGCAGAATAAAGATCATTTTCCTTTTTCTGCTTTCTGTAGGCTCTTCTGCCTTATCCTGGCCATCAAGCATTTCTGACAACTCAAGAATACTACTCTTACAAGAGCTGCAAGAGGCCACATGATCCAGAATACTCTCTTCAGGCTTAGGCCCATCGCTTCTAAGCCAATCAATATATCCTGCTATGGCATTATCATCAATATGTTGTTTTACTTCATCCATCTATTAATATAGATTCATTTTCTAGGTGAAAGTGGAAAATAAACATCAACTATTTTTCATTCGCATACGCCTGCTCTAACAGCAATCCAATTGAATCTGCTGTATATGAGCTTGTTGGCGGATTACCATTCATTAATTTCAAACATTCATCCAAACGACTTGAATACCATTTTCTAAGTGATTCGGGTGTAGTATACTTTCCCTCCAGGGGAGTCAGCACCTGACTAATAATAATATATTTTTTCTTTTTAATTTGATCCTTGCAAGTATCTATTTCCTTTAATAGTCTGTCTTGTTCCTCATCAGACCTTTCGCCTGGAAAGAGGTCTAAATCCTTATCAACAACAATCATGTTATTGATAACCTTCAGCAACAAATTAAAACGAGCTTGCTCTTTATTAAAAAGAACAATAATTCTCTGCAGTCGTTCATATTCTTGATTAAACAGGAACAGGTCAACCGGACTTTCAGCAGCCTCAGTTTTCAGATACGGAATAGGATCTGCTTCAGAAACCATACCAATTTTGCGATATTCCTCAAGGCAAATATTTCTGATAATTACTGAGAAATAGGTTCTCAGCTTACTGGTATAATTGTATTGTGCCTGTATTCTGGGCATCCGCTCCAGTAATTTTTTATTAATTTCCTGAACAAGGTCTTCTTGTTCTCTGAATCTGACCATTCCCTTAGAGAAATAATCTCTGACAATCATCCAGATAATCGACTGATACTTCAGTAGAAGTTTTCTGGGATTTGATTTCAGCAGCTTTATTTCAATCTGGTTTCTATCCATTAACTTAGTCTACTGCATCATGGAGATAGGTGTTATTCGGACGCAGACCATTGCTATTTGCCCCAATAGTGTAACGAGATTTTTCTTCTTGCTCTGGAAATATTTCTGTCTGCACATGCATTTGTTTTCTTTTAAAAGCAGGCTCTCGTTCCATTTGATCTACTCTGCCTGAATCAGACATATTTGTATAATTCAACTCTTTTAGTCGTTCAGCATTTATTCTTCTCAGTTCATTTTCTTCAGCATAGGGATCAAAAGGTTTCTCCTCCTCATCTAGTGACTCCAATGATTGTACAGGATCCTCATCCAAAATAGCCTCTGAATCAATATTACTATCATCTAATTTGACAATCTCTTGCGGGGCTTGAGTATTATTCTTACCCAGAGGCACTACAGTCACTTCCTGTGTCTTATGGGAAATAAATTCAGTAACACTGGAATAGTCAAATCCGGTTGCCACAAGCGTTATACGGATCATGTCTCCTAATGTTTCATCCGTACAAGTTCCCCATATTGTATTGACTTTACCACCAACCTTTTCCATGATAGTATCTGTGATAATACCAATCTCATCTACCGTAATCTCATCTACTCCGGATGTAATATTCAGGAGCACCATTTTAGCTCCCCTGATATCATTATTATTTAGCAAGGGTGAATTTATTGTTTGTTCAATAACATCCTTTGCCCTATCATGTCCTGCCGCTTCAGCAGAGCCCATAAATGCGATTCCGCCATCAGTCATAACAGAAATAACATCTGCAAAGTCTACATTAATATACCCATGCAAGGTTATTATCTCTGCTATACCTTTAACGGCTAACATCAGAACACTATCTGCATTACCAAAAGCATTAGTAAGAGTCAGGTTACCATAAATCTCCCTCAATTTTTCATTATGAATCACCAGGAGTGCATCCACAGAATCTTTTAGTCGGTTAATTCCCTGAACAGCCTGTTTTAGTCTCATTGGTCCTTCAAAACGAAATGGCAGGGTCACTACAGCTACTGTAAGAATCCCCATATCTCTGCAAGCTTGAGACACAATCGGAGCTGCGCCAGTTCCGGTGCCACCACCCATTCCGGCCACAACAAAAACCATTCTTACGCCATTTGAAATAGACTCACGAATATTATCAATATTCTCAATAGCAGCCTGCTCTCCAACATCGGCCCGATTTCCGGCACCACGACCTTCTGTCAGGGTTTCTCCAATTTGTATCTTAACTGGAACCTGACTAAGGCTTAATGCCTGGGCATCGGTATTGACTACAACAAATTCAACATCGTTAATGCCTTGTTCATACATGCGGTTTACCGCATTGTTCCCTCCCCCTCCAACTCCTATCACTGTAATGATGGATTGGCTATTTTTGGGAAGATTAAAATCTATCAAATCCTCTAACATAAATCTATAATCAGCTTATATTAATATTTATTGACATTCCATTCACTCTGTATCATCAAAAAGACTTCCGAGGGATCCTTGAATCCAACCTTTGCCTTTCTTCTTTTTATTTTTATTTTTCTTTTTAGTTGGTGGTGTTGGGGTTGGGGTTGGGCTTGGGGTTGGCTCAGTTTTCATTTCTTCTTTCAAACTCTTTTCAGCCTCCATACCTTCCACCTCAAAGGGAACTTCATCTTTAATCACCTTCGTTTCCGGAACAGCAGATGAATCATTCACATTCTCCTCATCAACAAGTTTATATTTCCCAGAGCCATCCTCTTCATGCAGAATTCCAAGTCCTGTCTCTGACTTTAATCCTGTTGCAATAATTGTCACACTAATGGCATCACCAAGAGACATATCATTACCATTTCCCCAAATAATATCCGTTTCAAGGCCTGTACCTCTTTGAATAAAATCCATAATCTCAGTAATCTCATCCATGAGCACTTCCTGTTCTCCTGAGTTGATATTCAGAAGAA
This sequence comes from Bacteroidales bacterium, assembly GCA_023145515.1. GTDB lineage: Bacteria > Bacteroidota > Bacteroidia > Bacteroidales > UBA12481 > JABHCC01. The sequence goes on along the minus strand of JAGLDP010000199.1, from coordinate 857 downwards.
TATTTCTTGCACCCCTAAGATTATTACTATTCAGCAAAGGTGAAATCAAGGCTGTACGAATTGCTTCGTAAGCTCGTCCTTCTCCTTCTGCCACACCAGTTCCCATTATGGCAACTCCAGAATTTTGCATAACTGTTTTCACGTCTGCAAAATCAACATTTACATATCCATGTACTGTAATGATCTCAGCAATACCTTTTGCAGCTGCAGCCAATACATCATCAGCATTCGAGAAAGCTACTGAAAGCTTTTGATCACCGTAGATATCACGCAAACGATCATTATGGATAACGAGCAGGGCATCTACTTGGTTTTTTAGTAATTGAATTCCCTTCAGAGCCTGAGTATTTCGTTTTTCTCCTTCAAATGTAAATGGCATTGTAACAATCCCCACCGTCAGGATATCAAGTTTTTTGCATAATTCTGCAATTACAGGTACAGCTCCGGTACCGGTACCCCCTCCCATACCAGCTGTAAGGAATACCATTTTGGCTCCTGACGTCAGCAAAGACTCTATTTCTGACAGATTCTCCATTGCAGCTTCGCGACCCATACCAGGCTCATTTCCGGCTCCTCTACCAAGAGTTAGCTGTTTTCCCAATTGCACTTTTAATGGAACGGGGCTATTCAGCAAGGCTTGTTCATCGGTATTGCATACCATGAAATTAACACCGGTAATCCCGAGGTTATACATATGATTCACAGCATTACTTCCACCCCCTCCAACACCGATCACTTTAATAATAGAATCGGCCATTTGCGGTTCATCGAGTTGAATAATATCTTGGTCCATACTCAAAATTTTTTCTTTAGAAAGCATCATTATCTTCACTAAAGAAGTTAGTCCATTGCTTCTT
>JAGLDP010000198.1 GCA_023145515.1 Bacteroidales bacterium | reverse complement strand
CAGGCATCTGAAACCAGCTTGGGCCAGAGAAGTCTGTGCTTCCACCATCAGCATGATTGTACTCATCCATAGGCAGAACAAAGTAACCATCGTCAGGTGTCAGGGAATAAATATGTCCTGGTTCAAAGGTGTAGTTACCCTTGATGCTGTCAGTACCAGCTCTCCAGGTCCAGAACGTACCATTATCACCATCATCAACGATTTGCCAACCTTCAGGTGGAGACCAGCCTCTTTCGTCAGATGCATCTGCAAAGTCAAAGGTTTCGGAAAAAAATACTTCACCTTCTCCTTTAAAAGAAGACTTTTCAAAAGTAGGATGATCGTAAAGAACACGGTCAACAGGCTTAACATTTGGGTTAATCTTTAATTTTTGACCGTAGCTGACGGTTACGATAAAGAAAAGGGACAATAGAAGAGTAAATTTTTTCATAAACATTTCGATTAAGTGTGAATACAATTAGTTTTGCTCAATTAGTTTTTTGGGAATGAAAAATTACCATTTTTTTTTATCCTTACCTAATTTTTTTTGAGACATTCGTCGATAAAAAAATGTAGATGATCAGGTAGACCGGGCAAATTCTTTCATTAACCTAATAAATTCTTTCTTTTTACGTTCTGAAACATCAACTTGTGTACCATCTTCAAATACAACATAACCACCTCTACCGCTGATGTATTTTTTGATGTAATTTAGATTTACAAGATGCTTGCTATGAACTCTTACGAATGGCATATCTTCAAGAAGTCGCTCAAAATTATTGAGTGTTTTTGAAGTAACGACTTTCCTGTTTTCGGTAATGAAAAAAGTTGTGTAGCTACCATTTGCTTCACATCTGATAATATCAGCAATTTTATAAACATCGAATCCATCCATCGAGGAAAGAATAATCCGCTCGTTCAGGTTCTTTAAACTATCTTTTAAAACAGAGACCCTTTCACCAATATTTTCTTGTCCCCGAATTTCCTGAAATCGGTCAACAGCTTGCTTCAGCTGTTCGGCATTAATTGGTTTAAGTAAATAATCCAGCGCTGAAAATTCGAAGGCTTTAAGTGCATATTGGTCGTATGCAGTGGTAAAGATTACCTCGAATTTTGTATGTTCTACACCTTCCAAAACTTCAAAACCTTGTCCATCAGGCAAGGCAATGTCAAGGAATATCAATTCAGGTTTAACATCATCAATAGTTTGAATAGCTTCTTCAACTGATTGAGCCCGTCCGTCAATTTGAACATCAGGACAATATTTATTCAGTAGGATTTCAAGAGCCTCCAAGCTATTGTCTTCGTCTTCAACCAGTACTGCATGTATTAGTAATGCCATAGGATTTAGGTATTTGATATCCCAATAAATATACGAGGAATTTCTGAAACATTCAATCTTGGCATAAATTTGCCTGAATTGCTATTTCAATTCAAATCCTGAGCGGATAGTCTGGGCGATAGAATCACTGTCAAAGCCACAAAGGGCACGCAATTGGTTTTGTGTACCGTGCTCGATGAATTTATCAGGAATACCCATACGCACTACCTTCACCTGGTAGTTATTGGTTTCCTTAAATTCTAATACTGCGCTACCAAATCCACCAATCAGGCTTCCATCTTCAATAGTGATGATGTGAGAATGATTTGAAAAGGCCTCATGCAGAAGTTCCTCATCGATAGGTTTGACAAAGCGTAAATCGTAATGACTTGGGTTCAGCTGTTCTTCTTTTAGCTTTTCTATGGCTGCAGTGACCAGATTACCGGGATGTCCGATTGACAGAATTGCTACTTTTTCACCTTTTTGAATTATTCGTCCTTTTCCAATTGGTAATTCCTTGAAAGGAACCCGCCAGTTTACATGAATACCTTTCCCTCTGGGGTAACGGATAACAAAGGGCCCGGGCAGACGTAACTGGGCTGTAAACATAAGATTGCGTAATTCTATTTCATCCATTGGAGCTGCTACAATCATATTTGGCAGCATACGCATATATGAAAGATCAAAAACGCCGTGATGAGTAGCCCCATCTGCACCAACCAGTCCTCCTCGGTCAAGACAAAAAATCACTGGTAAGTTTTGCAATGCTACATCATGAATAACTTGATCATAAGCACGTTGCATAAATGTTGAGTAGATATTACAGAAAGGGATTAAGCCCTGAGTAGCCAGACCAGCAGAAAAGGTAACCGCATGTTGCTCAGCAATGCCTACGTCAAAGGTTCTGTCAGGCATTTTTTTCATCATGATATTCAGGGATGATCCACTAGGCATGGCCGGAGTGACCCCCATGATTTTATCATTTTCCTCAGCTAACTCCAGAAGTGTATGTCCGAAAACATCCTGATAATTAAGTGGAAATCCTGATGGATCATCTTTTATTATTTCTCCGGTGAGCTTATTGAATCTGCCTGGTGCATGGAAAGTAGTCTGATTGATTTCTGCCTGTTTGAATCCCTTCCCTTTTTGTGTTACAACGTGCAGTAGTTTAGGTCCTTCTATTCCTTTGAGATCTTGAAGGATTTTTGTGAGATGAACAACATCATGTCCATCAACAGGACCAAAATATCTGAAATGTATTGATTCAAAGAGATTGCTTCGTTTGAGAATCATTGATTTCAGTGCATTTTCAAGAGTCTGTACAAACCTACGTGTATAGGGAATAACTTTGTTTACTTTCCCAAGAGCTTTCCATGTATCACTTTTGAATCGATTATAATGTTTTGAGGTAGTAATATTGAGCAGGTATTCTTTTATGGCGCCACGGTTTGGATCGATAGCCATATTATTATCGTTCAGTATCACTAAGAGGTTTGATTTTTCAATACCAGCATTGTTTAATCCTTCCAGAGCCATTCCGCCTGATAGGGCACCGTCTCCAATGACAGCAATTGTTTGTCTGTCTTTTTCGTTTTTTCGGTCGGCAGCAACGGCCATTCCCAGTGCTGCTGAAACAGATGTTGATGAGTGTCCTGTTCCGAAAGCATCAAACTCACTTTCAGACATATTTGGGAATCCGCTTATTCCATGGAATTTTCGATTAGTATGAAAGCGGTCTCTTCTACCGGTAAGGATTTTGTGTCCGTAAGCCTGATGTCCGACATCCCAAATCAGATTATCATAAGGTGTATTGTATGCATAATGCAATGCTACGGTAAGCTCAACTACTCCCAGGCTTGCCCCAAAATGCCCTGGGTTACAAGAAACTTCCTCAATGATAAAGTTTCTCAGTTCGGTACAAAGTTGGGTCAGGTCATCGGGCTGGAGTTTTTTTACATCATCCGGTCCGTCTATCTTATTAAGAAGGGGGAATTTTTTCTCTTCCATATATCAGTTCTTACAGAGCTGCTAAAGATACAATTTTTGAATTATTATCTTTACGGAATCAAACGCCACAGTTAGCTTGAAAATTATGAAAAACTCCATCTATCTTTTATTTGCTCTTGCAATTATGTTTAGTGCCTGTGTCCCTCTTGCTCAGTATAAGCAACTTGAAGAGGATAAATTGGCCCAGGATGCCGGATATGAGCAGTTACGGAATGAGAATTATAGTCTTGATGTAACGAATACAGAGTTAAAATCAAGAATTATGGTTCTTGATAAGCAGATTAAGCGTTTGGATGATGATCTTTTGAATGTGCAGCGCAATTACAACAGGATAGAAGATAAGTACAAAAAGACCAATGAATTATATCAGAATCTACTGAAGATTCAAACTGAGTTAGCTTCCGGTACAGATAGGGAATCTTCTCGAATTCTTAAGGAATTGCAGGCTCTGCAGCAGAGCTTAATGGAAAAGGAAGATCGACTTGTCAGATTGGAGTCATCTTTAAATCAAAAGCGCAGAAATCTTGAGCAACTACAGGAAGAATTTGGAGCTCAGAACTCTCGACTAATGGAGTTAGAAAGTGTTTTATCGCACAAGGACTCCATTATGAATGGTTTGCGGGCTAAGGTGGCTCAGGCCTTATATGCGTTTGAGTCAGATGAGTTGAGTGTTGAATTGAAGAATGGCAAGGTTTATATTTCGTTGGAAGAGAAGCTTTTATTTGGTTCAGGTAGTTACTCGGTGGCAGCCAAAGGAGAAGATGCTCTGAAAAAGCTGGCAGGTGTTCTTGAACTGAATCCGGATATTCAGATTTTAATTGAGGGACATACTGATAATGTGCCAATTAACAGTACTTCAAATTATATGATTGACAATTGGGATCTTAGTGTCAAAAGGGCTACATCGATAGTGAGGATTTTGTTGGATAATTCCAGTATTGATCCAAAAAGACTTACTGCTGCGGGCAGAGGTGAATTTTTGCCAGTAGCTGACAATGCTATTTCTGAAGGGAAACAAAAAAACCGCAGAACAGAAATTATTCTGACTCCACGGTTAGATGAGTTATTCAACCTAATTGGTAATTAGTGCAATTAGATTGTTAAAATATCTGTTTCTTTTTCTATGATTTTTTCTTCGATCAGTTTAATGAATTTGTCAGTTAGACCCTGAACCTCATTTTCAGCATCATTTTCTGCATCTTCAGACAGCCCATCTTTGAGTAGTTTTTTCAAATAGTCATTTGCATCTCGTCTGGCACTTCTGACACTTACTTTACTATTTTCACCTTCATTTTTGACCTGTTTCACTAATTCCTGTCTGCGTTGTTCAGTAAGCGCGGGAATATTTATGCGGATAATTTCCCCGTTATTCATTGGATTTAGACCGAGGTTAGTTGCCATGATAGATTTTTCTATGGGGTCTATCATAGTTTTTTCCCATGGTTGAATTGCAATTGTTCTTGCATCCGGAGTATTGATATTGGCCACCTGATTCAGAGGTGTCTGACTTCCATAGTAATCAACAAACAATCCGTCGAGCATATTAACATTTGCGCGGCCGGCACGAATTTTGGTCAGATCAGAATCAAGGTGCTTCAATGAGCGTTGCATTTTCTCTTCAGCATCCTCCAGTACTAGTTCTACTTCTTCATTCATGGCATCAAAATTATCTAATTTTCCACTAAGGTTCCAATTTTTTGACCTGAAATCAGCTTTTCCAGGTTTCCTGGGGTATCCATATCAAATACAAGGATAGGCAAATTATTTTCTCTACACATGGTGAATGCGGTTTGATCCATAATTCGAAGATTATTCTTAATAACCTCATCGAAGCTTATAGAATCAAATTTTGTTGCAGTTGGATCTTTTTCAGGATCAGCAGAATAAACTCCATCCACCCTGGTTCCTTTCAATAAAGCCTCTGCTTTGATTTCAACAGCTCTTAGTGCAGCTGTTGTGTCAGTAGTAAAGAAAGGATTGCCAGTGCCGGCAGAAAAAATACAAATCTCATTTTTTTCAAGTGCTTCAATTACCCTATCGCGATTCCAGAACTCTGCTACAGGTTCCATACGAATTGAAGTAAACACTCTTGCCGGAATTCCTTTAGACTGAAAACCCGACTGTAATGCTAGTCCGTTTATAACTGTAGCAAGCATGCCCATATAGTCACCTTTAACGCGGTCAAATCCTGCTTTAGTTCCAGATAAACCTCTGAAAATATTTCCACCACCAATGACGATGCCAATTTGAACACCGAGCTCGCGTACTTTTAGTATTTGCTCAATATATGTATGTAAGTGTTCAGGGTCAATACCTGTATTTTGCTGACCCATTAAAGATTCTCCACTAAGTTTCAGAAGAATTCTATTGTATTTTTTCATCATCAGTCGTTATTTGTCGCCCGAAGATAAAAAAAAAGAGGGTGTCTGCATGACGCAGCACCCTCTTTTTTCACTGTTAAATCAGTTACAGTATCTAATTCTTATGCGTTTAGTGAAAAACGTACGAAATCAGTAACTGTCAGACCCTTACTTGATTGATTAAGGTAATCAGCCACATTAGTCTTATTGTCTTTGATAAACTGCTGACTTAAAAGAGTATTTTCCTTGAAGAATTTATTCAATTTTCCTTCAGCAATTTTGTCTATTAGTTTTTCAGGTTTTCCTTCCTGGATTGCAATATCACGACCAATTTCAAGTTCCTTAGCAATAATTTCAGCCGGAACATCATCTTTATTTACAGAAACAGGACTCATTGCTGCTACCTGCATAGCGATATCTTTTCCAACCTGAACTTCTACATTTTCCTGGTTTAGACTGACCATAGTTGCCAGTTTGTTACCTGGATGAATATATCCAACTACATGAGGAGCTTCAGTTTTTGCATAGAAGCTTAAATCGATTTTTTCACCGATAATTCCGGTTTGTATAACCACTTGCTCTTCAATTGTTTTTCCTTCAAACTCAAGAGCTTTAAGGGCATCCAAATCAGCAGGCATGTTATTAAGGGCAATATTGGCAATTTGAGTTGCAAAAGTGATATAATCGGCATTTTTTGCAACAAAATCAGTCTCACAATTCAAAACGATGAGAGCACCTTTCTTATTATCGCCAGAAGTTACAGCGATAACTGAACCTTCAGTAGCGTCGCGATCAGCACGTTTTGATGCTATTTTTTGTCCTTTTTTCCGGAGAATATCTATTGCCTGATCAAAATCGCCACCAGTTTCAACCAGTGCTTTTTTGCAATCCATCATTCCGGCTCCGGTCATTTTCCGAAGCTTGCCAACGTCAGAAGCTTTGATTTCAGCCATTGTTATTATTTTTTATTAAAGTATTGTGAATATTCAGCACTAAACAGTACCAGATGCTTCGTCAGATTTTTTAGCAGGAGATCTTCTTCTGGCTGAAGTTCTTTTACCAGGAGCTTTTTCTTCTTTGTTATCTGATTTTTTAGCCTGAGCTGGTTTGTCAGCAGCTTCTTTTTCCTTTTCAGACCTTCTTTCGTTAAGGCCTTCTTCAACAGCCTTACAAATAATGCCTGTAATTAATGCAATTGATTTAGATGCATCATCATTAGATGGGATAGCAAAATCAACAGAAGAAGGATCAGAATTAGTGTCAACCATTCCGAAAACGGGAATATTGAGTTTTCTTGCTTCAGCTACTGCAATATTTTCTTTAGATACATCAACAACAAAAAGTGCGGCTGGTAAACGTGTTAGATCTTTAATACTACCTAACATCTTTTCCAATTTAGCGCGCTGACGAGTAACTTGTAGTTTTTCCCTTTTTGACATATGGTCAAAAGTTCCATCTGTGGCCATTTTATCAATAGAAGCCATTTTCTTAACGGCTTTTCTCACAGTTGGGAAATTGGTAAGCATTCCACCAGACCAACGTTCTGTGATATAAGGCATTCCAATGGCCTTGACATTTTCAGAAACGATTTCTTTAGCTTGTTTTTTTGTAGCAACGAAAAGAATTTTCCGACCTGATTTGGCGATACTTTTCAATGCATCTGCAGTTTCATCAATTTTAACCACAGTTTTATGGAGGTCCAAAATATGAATTCCGTTACGTTCCATAAAGATGTAGGGTGCCATATTTGGATTCCACTTTCTTTTTAAGTGTCCAAAATGCACTCCTGCATCGAGTAATTCTTTAAAATTTGTTCTAGGCATAATAATGTTTTAGTTTACCTTCTGATTTTGCAACCTGCAGGTAGCTCAAATGAAGTCCTGCCGATTTAGATTCTAAACTAATCTTGGTTGTAAAACTTTTAACGTTTGGAGAATTGGAAACGCTTGCGCGCTTTCGGGCGACCGGGTTTTTTCCGTTCAACCACTCTTGGGTCTCTGGTCATAAATCCATTTGCACGCAATTCTTTTTTTGATTCAGGATCAATTTTTACCAATGCGCGCGCAATGGCTAAACGAAGAGCCTCAGCCTGACCTTTTATTCCACCCCCGTCAAGATTGACGCGAATGTCATAGCGGTCGGCAACTTCGAGTAAGTTAAGAGGTTGCAGTACGATAAACCGGAGCTGATCCAACGGGAAGTACTCATTTATGTCCTTCTTGTTGATAGTGATCTGCCCTTTACCGTCACTTAAGAAAATTCGCGCTACCGCTGCCTTTCTTCTCCCAATGGCATTTACTACTTCCATGCGATTTATTTCTGATTAATGATAACTTCTTTTGGTTTCTGCGCCTTATGTGAATGCTCTGTTCCAACATAAACATACAGGTTTCTGAACAATACACTTCCCAATCGATTTTTTGGTAACATCCCTTTTATAGCACGTTCAATAAGGCGTGTTGGGTCTTTTGCAAATAACTGAGCAGGAGTGGTAATCTTTTGTCCTCCAGGATATCCAGAGTGTGAAAAGAATTTACGATCTGTCCATTTTTTTCCAGTGAGTTTGATTTTTTCTGCATTCAGGATGATAACGTTATCTCCACAATCAACATGTGGGGTAAAATCAGGCCTGTGCTTTCCGCGCAGCATCATGGCAACTTGAGATGATAATCTTCCTAACGGAATATCTGTTGCATCCACAACAACCCATTCTTTAGTGACGGTTGTTTTGTTAGCCGAGATGGTTTTGTAGCTTAATGTGTCCACTTTAACCAGTTTAAACAATGATTACTAATTCCTTGATAGCAAAGAGCAAACAGTGCCCTTGCTAAATCGGAGTGCAAAAATACAATTAATTTTATATATCCCAAGGTCTTGGGAAGCCTTTTTGTTGATAAGCTGTTGAAATGTACTTCTTTCGATTATTGTCAGGGTGAATATACGCCAATTTTTTTTAGTATAATTTCAGTTATCCGAAGGGCTTCATACCCATCCTCTATGCTAGCCAGAGGCTTATGATTATTTGCTTTACGTTGGAAAAACGAAACACATTCACGCGTTAATGATTCTTCATCAACCTTAACAGTACCCATCCCGAGTAATCCTTTTGTAGGCCAGAGTAGTGATTTTTCTGGCTTTGAGTCACAATACTTATGAACCCAGGATTCTCCTTTGATTAAATCTACTTTAAAGACCTGTTCATAATCAATAACTTCCAGTTCTCTTTTTTCTGATAAGCCCAGATTACTCAAATTAATATTGGCCACAGTTCCATTGTGAAACTCGAGCCGTATATCGAATACACGACCGATATCAGATGTGATTTTTGATAAATGAGCCTGAACCTTTTTGAGTGGTTCTGGAACTAAAGCCAATATAGAATCAACATCATGTATAATATGTTGTAAGAATACCCGATCATTTCCAGACATCATCAAATCCTGTTTTTCATGACTTAGTCTGATAAACTGCGGTTTGTGAAGCATCTCTTGAACAGCCCTAAAGGCAGGGTGAAAGCGATCATGATGTCCTATCTGAACATCAACATGTGCTTCTCTGGCAAGATTAACCAGCTGATTAGCCTGCTGTGGAAAATCTACTATCGGGAAACCCAATAGTACGTGTCGTGAGTGTCGCAAGGCAAGAATGGCAGCCTCAATGCTGTGGTTCGTCATTTCAGGAATCCATACAGCATCTGATTCTTGCATGCATGGTGCTGAAAATAGTTTTTCAGGGGGATAGTCTGCTGTCCTTCCCGTAATACGGAAGGGAGCACCCTGAGAAAAAGCGGTCAGATTTTCTTCCCAAACAGGGTTATTCGCTAAAATGCTTACACTTATCATGTCTATTGGCTGCAAAATAAGCTGTTTAACTGAGCGTTTTACCTGAAATTCCAGGAACTTTTCAAATGGTAGCTGTGGAAAACCTATTTTTGTAGTCAGAATATGAGGGAGCTTTTGAATAATATTATCCATAAACGTAACATCCAGCATCAGATATATGTTCTGTTGCTGGTCTTGTTTGTGATCTTTCTGCCAACCTCTAAGTATATGACCAGCGTGGTGCAAATTTTGCTTGTTCTACACTGGCTTATCAGAGGAAAGCTGAGGTTTCGTATCCTTCACCTGACTAAGATGCCAAGCTTATGGATTCTATTGCTGCTTTTTTTCTGGCATTTACTTGGTATGGGATACTCAAGCGACCTGAATTATGGTTTGCATGATCTCAAAATAAAACTGCCTCTGCTACTGCTTCCTTTAGTTATTGGCACTAGTGAAAAATTGTCTCCCCGGGAACTTCGTATCGTTTTGTTGTTTTTTGTGGCTGCAGTTTTTTCTGCCAGCCTGATTTCAGCCTCAGCAATACTCGGCTGGATCCCAATGGCAATACGAGATTTTAGAGATGCATCCCTGTTTATATCCCATATACGTTTTGCCTTGCTTGTAGATATGGCTGTTTTTATCCTTACCTTTTACGCACTCAGACCTCAAGCCAGGAATTACAATCAATGGATATACGTATTTGTAGCAGTATATTTTATTGGCTTCCTTATCCTTAGTAAAGCTCTTACCGGAATTGTTGTTGCCCTGATTGTTGGAGTTCTATTGTCGTTGAGATGGATACTGACTCACAAAGGACTAACAGTTAGGTGGTTTGCCCTCATTGGAGTGCTGACTATCCCTATTTTGGTTTCAAGCTATATAGGATCTGAGATTAATGATTTCTATACCGTCAAAGATGATCTGACTCAGCTGGATAGATCTACCTTGCAGGGTAATTTATATTGGCATGATACTACTAACTTGCAGTTAGAGAATGGACATTATGTTGGACTATTCTGGTGTGAGAAGGAGTTGAGGACTGCATGGAAAGAAAAATCGAGTCTTAGCTACGACGAACTTGATCATCGGGGGCAGGATATAAAGTATACCTTGATCCGTTATCTGACCTCATTGGGATATCGCAAGGATGCTAATGGAGTTTCAAGATTGAATACCTTCGATGTCGATCTGATTGAAAACGGATTTGCTAATGCTAATTACCGTAATAAAAACCGTTTTCATACAAGAATGTACGAGCTTATTTGGCAGGTGGATGTTTACCGGAAAGGGGGAAATCCGAGCGGACACTCTCTAACTCAACGAATGGAATATCTTAAAACCGGATGGGCAATAGTTCAGGATCATCCTTTATGGGGTGTGGGAACAGGAGATGTGCCATCTGCATTTGCTGATAAGTACATTGAAACCGATTCAAGTTTAGAAACTAAATGGCAATTGCGTGCTCATAACCAATGGCTGACTTTTACTATTGCTTTTGGAATAATCGGGTTTTTGATAATGATGATTAGTTTTTTCCTGCCGGGAATTATTATGAAGCGGTATTCACATTATCTGTTTCTACTATTTATACTTGTTGCTTTTATTTCAATGCTGAATGAAGATACATTAGAAACACAGGCCGGAGTAGCTTTTATTGCTTTCTTCTATCCCTTATTTTTATATTCAATTCCTGATGAAAAAAGAATCTGATCAACATAAAGAATACCTTGCCAAGGCGATAGTTCTGGCAGAAAATAATGTGGTCAAAGGAGGAGGGCCCTTTGGAGCTGTCATCGTGAAGAATGGTAAGATCATCTCAACAGGAGTAAACAGAGTAACACAAAAGCATGATCCTACTGCTCATGCAGAGATTGAAGCTATTCGCCTGGCAACTGAAATTCTGGGAGATTATGAATTAAAAGGATGTACCCTGTATTCTTCGTGCGAACCTTGTCCGATGTGCTTAGGTGCTATTTACTGGGCAAGAATAGATAAATTGTTTTTTGCAAGTACCAGAGAAGATGCCCAGGAGGCTGGTTTTAGTGATGCCGATATATATGAGGAGCTATATAAGAAGCCGAATGAGCGAATGCTCCCAACTTTCCATGTCAAACCTTTAAATGTAGGTGAGGAATTTAGAACCTGGGGTAACTATTCTGATAAAGTTACTTACTGAACTGCGTGATAAAGAAGGCTTTATCTATCATAAGGTATATGCTCCAAGAGTGGTCTAGTCTGCCAGTGTTGAGATGATAATAGGGCTCAAAGCGGAAGGCCATAGTCAAAAAGTCATCTAGTTTCTTGTTAATCTGATACTTAATAGTAATCATTTCGCGATTGGAACTGTAGAAGTCAGGATTGTATTGTGAGGCTGACAAGAAAAGAGCCTCGGCATGTGGAGCAAAATAATCTTTTCCTCTCCAATACCCCAACCTGAATTGTCCGACTTTTGTTTCTACTCCCATCAAGGTATACTGACTTATACCTTCAGTAATTTGCAGATGATTTCCGGGATTTATCTCATAGGCTCCCAGATAATGATGACTGAGAGAAATGTTTTTAACAAAATCAGATTCAAAAGTTCGGGTAAACTCCATTCCCTGAGCAAAGTTGCTCTGAGTACCGGCAGGCAGGTCAGAAGTGTCTATTTGGCCTCCTTTATGACGGAAAATCATTTGTACATCTGCGTTGAGTTTCCAGGTTGGACCATCAACAATTGGAAATAACATATGGCCACCAGCCGTAAAGTGTTCTTGAAAAGGATCATCTTGCTGAATGAACTGTTCCCAGTTAAGCCAGAAGTCAGCTTTAAAATTGGGGTATGAGAACAGGAACTGCATCCCATTTTCATAGTGTTTGCTCAAATAATTCTCAAAGCCCATAAGAGGTTCAAGTAATCCATGGTTGGTAGTGCTATATATGGTACCGAATAATATGTCTAGATATTCTCCAGCCTGATGCTGAATGGTAACAGTTGGTTTTACATGCTGAAATTGCTCTGTTCCGTGGTACTTGAGGAAATGAGCACCCATTCTGATGCGGGTTTTAGCACCAGCATAAAGATCAATACTTGGCTCAATAAATAAGCCCACAAGAGTTTGCCCAATTACATAATCATTTTGATACTCGTTGTTTTTAAAAAAGCTGGAATTATTAATTCGCAAAATAATTTGATTCTGCCTGTTAGTATCAATACGATAATTTTCCTGAAAAATTTGATAGTGTCCCCAGTGGTAATAATCTGATCTTTGCCCAATAAGGTGATGATTATTAGCGAATAGGATTATTAATGCCAGTGTTAGTATTCTGAACAACATGAGCGATGAAGATAATAAATTTCTGCATCCAATTTTATAAATTGTATTTTTGGCGACTGATGAAAATTGGAAAGCTCATATTACCCGACCAAGCCGTGATGCTGGCTCCTATGGAAGATGTTACTGATACTGCTTTTAGGTACATGTGTAAAAAGTATGGAGCAGACCTTATGTTTTCTGAGTTTGTTTCTTCAGAAGCTCTGATACGAGGCGTGAATAAAACGCTTAAAAAGATGGAAATTCTCCCTTATGAGCATCCTTATGGGATACAATTGTATGGGAAGAATATTGATTCTATGGTTCAGTCGGCGCGTTTGACAGAGGAGATGAAGCCTGATTTGATTGACATAAACTATGGTTGTCCGGTTAAGAAGGTGGCGATGAAAGGAGCTGGGGCGGGATTACTGATAGAGGTTCCTTCTATGATCAAAATGACCCGTGAAATTGTTAGGGCAACATCTTTACCGGTTACCGTAAAAACCAGATTAGGTTGGGATGACGATAGTAAGAATATTGTAGAGATAGCAGAAATGCTTCAGGATACTGGTATTGCTGCTCTGACAATACATGGCAGAACGCGTGCTCAGATGTATCGGGGAGAGGCCGACTGGACTCTTATTGGCAAGGTCAAGAATAATCCACGCATGAAAATTCCTATTATCGGTAACGGGGATATTAATAGTCCTGAAAAAGCCAGAGAGGCCTTTGAGAAATATGGAGTGGATGCAATAATGATCGGCAGGGCATCAATCGGAAGGCCCTGGCTTTTCAGAGAGATTAAACATTATCTCCAAACGGGTGAGTTATTGCCCTCTGTTACTGTTTCTGAACAGGTGGATATGATTATTGAGCAACTAGAAAAGGGTCTTGAAAGAAAGGATCCGGGCAGAGCTGTAGTATCCATGAGGAGGTTCTTTGCTGTTGCATTCAAAGGACTTCGGAATTTTAAGGATACTCGTATCAGCTTATTGCGGGCTGGTGAGCTGGATGAGGTAATGGAAATTCTTAATGAAGTACGAATAAACTGGGGAGATCAGGTGTTGAGCTCGGTACCGTCAAAGGATGAGAAGTAACGTTTTCCTAATATTCTCACAGGAATAACTGAGGCTAAAAATCCAATTATGCCGACCAGAGCAGTAACCAATAGAAAATCTGTAAGCAGCATTTTTAGTGGATAAATGTCAACAATAAAGGATCCTCCTGTCGGAAAGCGAATAATTCCGAATTGCATTTGAGCCCAGCAAAAAATAGTACCCAGAACTAATCCCAGAAAAATCCCAATGGCAGTTATCAAAAGTCCTTCTGCTTGAAATATTTGTCTTATTGTTTTTGGAAGTGCACCCATGGATTGAAGAAGATGCATGTCACTTTTTTTCTGTAGAACAAGTAAGGTTAATGTTGAAGTGGTATTGAAAGAGGCAATAATCAGAATGAAACCAAGGATGAGATAGATTATCCATTTTTCTGATGCCATTACCTGATAAAAAGCCTGGTGCTGCTCGTATTGAGTTTGAACTTTATAATCCGGACCAAGAATAATTGCAAACTTGTCTTTTACATCCCCTACCTTTTCCTGATCTCTGACTTTTAGCTCAACCGACGTGACTACATCTTTATAGTTTAATAATTCTCTGGCAAAATTAATGGGGATCAGTAAATACTTAGCGTCATATTCTTGTTGTACCGAAAAAATACCTCCCGGATAAATATGGGCTTTATTAAAAGCATTGGCCTGGTTTAACATTATCCCTGAGATTTGTTTAGGGACATATATATACAATGGATCAAAAAATGTTAATCCAACTGATAATTGTCTTGCTAGCTCATATCCTATAACTCCGAGCGGACGATCGTTTTCCCACAGTTGAAATGAACCATCAACTATCAGACTATCGATTCCGGTGAGGTCAGAAAAATTGTCTGAAACCCCTTTAATGGTAACAATTGCCTGTCTTTGTCGATAATCAATCATAGCATTTTCCTCTACTACCTCTGTGAAAACGGCAGTAGAAGGATCTGATTTGATTTGCCTAAACAGCTCATTATCAGTAGAAAATGTTTTGCCTTCAGTTAGGGTGATTTTTATTTCAGGATCAAATGAGCTGAAGAGCGATTTGATCAGAGCATCTAAACCATTGAAAATCGAAAGAACAATAATGAGAGCCATAGTGCCTACAGTAATACCTGCAATGGAGACTCCCGAAATGAGGTTAATAATATTTTGGGATTTCTTTGATATCAGATACCTGCTGGCAATGAAGAGGGGGAAACTCATTGGCTCAATAAATCATCAATTCTTTCTGCGTAATCAAGAGAATCGTCTACATAAA
>JAGLDP010000197.1 GCA_023145515.1 Bacteroidales bacterium | reverse complement strand
TACTATAACGAAGAAGATGTAATTGATGATCCTTATGGGTTTATCAAATCAGATGTTAAGCTTCGTTTCCGTGTAGTAGGTCAATATTGTGCTGATGTACTCGATTATGCTCGTCCGGATTCCCTAACACAGAATCTTAACATGCCTATGTATGAGTTCAACACACAGGATATTGCTACTCTGCATAACCATACTCCTACTGCTGTATCGGCACTGGATTTGATCCGTGTTGTTCCTAATCCATATTATGGCTTTTCTTCTTACGAATTGAACCAGTTGTCAAACATGGTGAAGATCACTAACCTGCCCAGAACATGTACTGTCTCAATTTACTCATTGGATGGTAACCTGATTCATCGCTTAACCAAGGATAGTGATCAGGCCTTCCTCGAGTGGGATATAAAGAACAGCTATGGCATTCCTGTTGCTTCAGGACTGTATATTTTTCATATTAAGGCTCCGGGTATTGGAGAGAAGGTCGTTAAATGGTTTGGTGTATTAAGACCCCAGGATTTGAATTCGCTCTAGCTCCTCTTTAAATTAAGTATCACAATTTAATAAATTACAGATTTATATTATGAGAACAATATTTTCCATTATCATTTTAGCTGCACTAACACAGGGTGTTACAGCGCAAGACTTTCAAAAATATCCTTTTAAATCCGGTATGATTGAGTATAAAACTGAAGGACAAGCTTCAGGTACCAGGGTTATGTATTGGGACAAATACGGATTCAATGAGTATGCTGCTGAGAAGTCTGTAACAAAAATGCTTGGCATGACAATAGAATCATCCAGCTACGAGCTTTCTCTGGGATCAACCTCATATTCATGGGAAGATGAAGGACCAGTTTATAAGTCGGAAAACCCTGTTGCAGACTATTTTATTGAAAAGGAGACTACTTCGAAAGACCTTCAAGAAGCTAGTATTGAAATGTTGAAGGGACTTGGATTTGAGAAAACTGGCAAAGGCGAGGTTTTGGGTAAGAAATGTGATGTTTGGGAAGGTATTGGATCTAAAATATGGGTGTGGAAAGGATTTTCACTTAAATCCGAAATCAGTATGCTGGGAATGACAATTTCAGAAACTGCGGTTAAAATTGAAACTAATTCACGCGTGCCTGCAAGTGTATTTAAGGTGCCTGCCAATCGCGAAATCGTTAAGGAAACAGAATTGTACTAATAAAAAAAATAAGAAAATATGAAAAGAATAAACAGAGCATCCTTCTACATCTCGCTAATAGCATTAGTCATTTTTACCTCATGTGACAAAGATGATCCAAATGATGATCCAAATCCTGATACTTCATGTTTTGAATATATTGATTTGGCCTCACATTTAGAGTCTGCGGGAAAGACAATGTTCATTAACACAAACCTAGGATGGGTACTAGGCGGTACTAGCCTGATACAGACTGAAGATGGTGGAGCTAGCTGGACATCAATAAACACTGAGATGATGTGTGCTCATGAGCAAATTCAATTTATCAATTCTACGGATGGGTATCTGATAGATGATTTCTCAAATGTTAGATATACCAATGATAAAGGGGCAAGCTGGACAGAGATGACTATCCCGAATCCGGATAACGACCAGCTATTGTTTTATGCTACTGCTTCAAATAGTACTACCACAGTTTTGCTCGCTTGGGTGAATACTGATATATCTGCCCTTTTCTTTGTGTCAAATACCTCCCACAGTGTTGTGAATACAGTATTAATAAATGAGATGATTGTTCCGGGTAAAAAGATGCACTTGTCTGAAAGTGGAGCGATTATTATTGCACCGGCCAAGAGAGAGGGACATAATCAAAGAGAGATTGCTTATTCGGCTGATAATGGTTCTTCATGGACTTACACCGAGATTGCTGGTGATGGAGAAGTGAAAGGCAACCCTTGGGATTGCGATATTAGTTTCCCGGATGATAATACCGGATATTTTGCAGGGAAAGATAATGGTTATGATAAAGCATACATTTATAAGACATCCAACGGAGGTAGTAGTTGGACAAAAATATCCATACCCTCATCTGTAATGCATGACAATTTTACTCAAATTGATTTTGCAGATGCAAACCACGGACTTGGCATTGGATTAGGTTCAATTCATAAAACAACTGATGGAGGAGAGAATTGGATAGAGTTTCCTTGTTTTGGTGAAAAATATATCTCAACATTCTCCGTCTCTTATCCTGAAGCAGACCACGGGTTTATTACAGGACTCAATGGCGCCGATGCGGATTATAGTTACAGAATATACAAGTATACTGGTCAGTAGATAGGTTTCTTGAATTTTGCTAAACTCTCAATGGTAACTTTTTTTCCAATTTCAATAAGTTCGGTTGCTTTATAAAAGTCAAACATCCCACTTGTATGTCTGGAAACCTCAATAAGGATATCCGGAGGGTTAATGTCAAGAGTTAGCTTAGAAATCTGAGATATCATGAGGCTTAATGTTTCACCTGTCAGATTGAGGTATCCCATTTTTTGCTTTCTGTTTGCCGAGTTTGAATTAGACTGATTCTTTTGAGAGCCATATAGTTTGCCACTAAGTAGTTGTTCAGGATATCCCCATTCAGGATTATGTGGTATTGGGTATTGATTCTGGATATTTGAGTTTACATCAACAGCAATAAGGATATCACCTTTCTGTCTGAACACTCGATTGGTGGGCACTGGGTTAAGAACGCCTCCATCCACATAAAGAGTGTCGTTTTTTGATACTGGAGTGAAGACTAAAGGAATTGAGATTGAAGAACGTATCGCCTCAAACAAACTTCCTTCAGATATTACGACTTCTTCACCCTTTTTCAGATCCGTAGTAATTGCCACAAACTTGATAGGCAAATTCTCAATTTTCTGATCAGGGATAAATTTTTGAATCTCTTTAAGAACTTTATCAGCTTTAATAATACCCTGTGTGCTTATTGTAAAATCAACCAGATTGAGCATTTCCATAATACTGAGAGAGCATAACCATTCTTCGTATGCATCTAAATTTCCGGATGCATAAATCCCACCAACCAGAGCACCCATTGAGGTGCCAGCAATAGAATTGATTTCATAGCCTTGTTTTTCAAGTTCACGAATTACACCTATATGAGTAATACCACGGGCTCCACCACAGCTTAATGCTAACGCAACCTTTTGTTTCGAATTATCACTGTTTTCTTGTGCTTGTAAGCTTGTGCTGGCAGAAAGCACTAAAATCATTGCCAGAATTGAGAGTAGTTGTTTCACGTTTTTATTCTTTTTAGAAGCATGTCTGCTGTTAACATAGCGATTTGTTGTCTGAAGATACAATCATCGATATCCGGAATGCCTGGATGTGAACCTTGAGTAATAGCCATTCGTGAAGTCCTTCTTTTGCAAGAATTTTAATTCCAATTTCATTTGTAGAATCTTCAAGCTTCGTTTGATATGTCTTTTTTGGGAAAAGGAAAGGCAATATCTTTCCTACCCATGATTCCTTAATGTGGTGTTTGAGAATAACCTGAGCGACAAGAACTATTATTGGCGTAATAATGGGATTCATCGAAATTTAAAAATTACTAATGTTCCACAGTAATTGGTTGATATGATTGAGAACTCCAAAGTGTTCCCTGAGTTTGATTTTTTTTTAGTCTTACTAAATTAGTGATTATTATGGCGATAAACGATCAAGTGGACTACGAATTCTGCGTAAGCCTTCGGCCAAGTTATCACAACATTTGGATAATCTGGCTGAAAGAGATGTTAGACCAGCTAAGGTCAAAATGAAAGTATCCAATTGCTTCCGTTCTTTCGAAGGAGCAGAGATCTATGCCAGTATAGCTAGCTTTGTCTCAACGGTCAGGAAACACGACCGCAATGTTTTC
>JAGLDP010000196.1 GCA_023145515.1 Bacteroidales bacterium | reverse complement strand
AGAAGGTATTATTCCTGGTGGTGGAGTCGCTTATGTTCGTGCAATTTCATCACTGCAGGATATGCAAGGTGAAAATGACGATCAAACTACTGGTATAGCTATTATTCGTCGTGCTTTGGAAGAACCATTACGTCAAATTGTGAATAATGCTGGTGAAGATGGATCAGTTGTTATTCAAGAAGTAAGGAACGGAAAAGGTGATTATGGTTACAATGCTCAAGCTGATAAATATGAGAACCTGCTTGATTCTGGTGTAATTGATCCTGCAAAAGTTGCTCGTGTAGCTCTTGAAAATGCTGCTTCTGTTGCTGGAATGATACTGACAACTGAAACTATTATTGCTGAAATTCCTGAAGAAGCTCCTGCTATGCCAGCTGGTGCTCCTGGAATGGGCGGTATGGGTGGTATGATGTAAGTTAGGATTTAACAACCCTATATAAACTCAAAGAAGGCCTGTAGCGTTGATGCTATGGGCCTTTTTTTTATCTTTGCATAAGCACCAAATAATTAATTATTATGAATTCAAGATTATCATTTATCCTGATATTAGTAGCAGTATTTACTGTTAAACTATCAGCACAGGTTGATCCACTGGTCAATAAAAATCGTCGCACTATACTGAAAACCGATGTTGAAGGAAGCTATCCTCAACATATGGAAGAATCCTTCTGGCTGGAGGAAGCTTGGGTTCCTTATGCTATCGAAGATATCCAATATTCTGATGATGGATTACCAATAGTGGTCGAACGAGTTGATGGAGAAGGCAAGATCCGCGAGATGTTTTCTTATGACGATAGAGGATGGGCTATTGAAAGTATCACCCAGATCTGGATGGATAACCAATGGCTTAACCAAACACGCGAAAAGGAGAACTATGACGGGAATGATTATATGGGTTATACCGTTGAGGAATGGGTTGATGGTGTATGGGTAATGGAAGAAGGTATGCGTTATGTGTATCAAAAAGATGGTGAATTGGTTGAAGTGTTGATTATTCAAATCAAAAGACCTGAAGAGGAATGGATAAACATGCAGAGGTATACTTATGCTTATGTTGGATCATCAAATACCGTTGCATCCTTCATCATTGAATCCTGGGAGGGTGAACAATGGGTGAATAGCATGAAGATAGATTATACGTATGGAGATGATACTATCGAATTTCTATACTTTAACTACAATGACGGTGCATGGACAGTTACTAGTAAAATGATTGAAACTAAGGGAGACAATGATTCTTTCTATTATACTAATTACTCACTGGTTGATGGAGACTGGGTTGCTGGTAGTAAAACAAGTTATGAATTTGATAGTCACGGAAATGCAACACTTTTTCTTATTGAGTTTTATAACGGGGGATGGGAAGCTTATATGGGAGATAAATACATCCTTGACTATGATGGAAATAATCTGCTTCAAAGAATCACTCAACATTATACTATCAATTGGGTAAACGCTCTGAAAGAAGTTTTTAGTGACTTTCATACTGCAGGAATTACAACAAGTCTGAATGATAATTTTAGCTTTCAAACTTTCCCAAATCCGGTAAATGATATGCTGTTTGTTAAAGCTTCCAATCCGGGAGGAGCAGAAGATGTTCAAATCACTATTTATAGTATTACCGGCCAGGAAACTACTTCCAAATCTTATACTTTAAGGAATGGGACACAACAACTTAGTATTCCTGTTGATCTCTTGAAAAGAGGTGCATATATTCTTCGGATTCAGGATAAATTAGGGAGGACTGTTCTCAATGAAATAATCCAAATCTACTAGATCTGACTAAATGAAAAAACTTGCGCTATTTGTAATAGCTTCTTTTCTGATGGTTTTTGTTAGCAATGCACAAAATGACCTTGCTCCTAAGCCAGTTGCACCTTACTCTCCTTCGGTAATGGTTAATGGTACTTTGTATTTATCAGGACAAATACCAATTGTTCCGGAAACCAAAGAAATGATTAAAGATGACATCAAAAAAGCTACCAGGCAATGTATGGATAATCTTGGGGTATTATTGAAGCAACATGATATGGATCATGAAGATCTTGTTATGGTCAATATTTACATGACAGACATGGATAATTATGGTGCTATCAATGAAGTTTATGCTAAATTCTTTCCGAACAAGAAATTCCCAGCCCGGGCTGCTATCCAGATTGGCCGTCTGCCATTAGATGCAATCGTTGAAATATCTGGCATAGCAGTAAAACACTGATAATATGAAGCATTTCAGAAATTTCTGCATAATCGCCCATATTGATCATGGGAAAAGTACTCTGGCTGATCGGATGCTGGAACTTACAAATACTGTATCTGGTAAGCAATTGCAAGAACAGGTTCTTGATGATATGGATTTGGAGCGAGAAAGAGGTATTACAATTAAAAGTCATGCCATTCAAATGTCATACTCTCATGAGGGTGAGGAGTATTCTCTTAACCTGATTGACACTCCTGGTCATGTTGATTTTTCCTACGAAGTTTCACGCTCAATTGCAGCTTGTGAAGGGGCATTGCTGATTGTTGATGCCACACAGGGAATTCAGGCACAGACAATCTCCAATCTCTACCTGGCTCTTGAGAATGATTTGGAAATTATTCCGGTTATGAACAAGATGGATCTGGATAATGCCATGCCTGATGAGGTGAGGGATCAGATAATTGATCTTATTGGATGTGATCTTGATGACATTATTGAGTCAAGTGGAAAAACCGGACTAGGGGTTGATGCTATTCTAAAGCGTGTTATTGAAAGAGTACCCCCACCAAAAGGTGATCCGGATGCTCCTTTTCAGGCTCTTATCTTCGATTCCTTGTATAATTCATATCGTGGAGTCATGGCCTATTTTAAGATCCTCAACGGTGAAATACATCAAGGTGATCATGTGAAATTCTTCAATACCAAAAAGGATTATCATGCTGATGAAATAGGGGTTCTTAAGCTTGGACTGGAGTCGAGGGAGGTGCTGAAAACAGGTGATGTGGGGTATATTATTTCAGGAATTAAAACTTCAACAGAAGTTAAGGTAGGAGATACAATTACTCATGTTAAAAGATCTTGTAATGAGGCTGTGTCGGGCTTTGAGAACGTTAAGCCTATGGTTTTTGCCGGCTTGTATCCTATTGATAGCGAGGATTACGAAGATTTGAGAGCGTCACTGGAGAAATTAGTGCTGAACGATGCTTCCTTGACTTATGAACTTGAATCATCTGCGGCTCTTGGATTTGGCTTCAGATGCGGATTCTTGGGCTTGCTGCACATGGAGATCGTACAGGAGCGCTTAGATAGAGAATTTGAGATGAATGTCATCTCTACAGTTCCTAACGTGTCTTATAATGTTTATACAAGATCCGGGGAATTTGTTGAAGTACATAACCCCTCGGGATTACCGGATATTACAACAATTGACCGTATTGAAGAGCCTTATATCATGGCTCAGATCATTACTCTTCCTGATTATATCGGGCAGATTATGAAGTTATGCCTGGATAAGCGGGGCGAATTGGTTTCACAGCATTACCTGACAACTGATAGAGTTGAATTATCTTTCAAAATGCCTTTGGCAGAGATCGTTTTTGATTTTTATGACCGACTGAAATCTATTTCCAAAGGCTACGCTTCATTTGATTATCACCAATCTGAGTTTAAAGTGGCAAAACTGGTTCGTCTTGATATACTACTCAACGGCGAGATGGTGGATGCACTTTCAACACTAATTCATTTCGATAATGCCCACGTTTTTGGCAGACGGATGTGTGTGAAATTGAAAGAGCTGATTCCCCGACAACAATTTGATATCGCTATTCAGGCCGCTATAGGTGGGAAAATTGTTGCTCGCGAAACCATAAGGGCTTATCGCAAGGATGTAACAGCCAAGTGTTATGGTGGGGATATTACACGCAAAAGAAAGCTCTTAGAGAAGCAAAAGAAAGGAAAGAAAAAGATGAAGCAGGTGGGTAATGTAGAAGTTCCACAATCTGCCTTCATGGCTGTTCTGAAGCTAGATTAATTATCTTTAAGTAATTTGTATCCTTTTCCGTGAACATTGATGATCTTAATACCAGATACATCTTTTAAGTGTTTGCGGAGCTTTGTTATGTAAACATCCATACTTCTGGCATTGAAGTAATTGTCATCCTTCCAAATAGCTTTTAGAGCATAGTTCCTCTCAAGGATCTGATTACCATGCTGACATAATAGTCGCAGCAACTCTGACTCTTTAGTGGTAAGACCGATTTGTTTTCCTTCTTTGATAAGAATCTGCTTATTGGAATCAAAGGATAATGAACCAAGCTGAAAGATTTCCTGGGAACTGACCTTTGTGGTTCTTCTGAGAATAGCTTCAATGCGCATAAGTAACTCTTCCATACTGAAGGGCTTGGTCATATAGTCATCTGCTCCCAGATTAAATCCTTCAAGGATATCAGATTTCATAGATTTGGCAGTAAGAAAGATTATCGGAATATCCTGATCCATAATTCGAATCTCCTTAGCCATGGTAAAACCATCTTTTACTGGCATCATAATATCTAATATGCAGATGTCGAAATGAGAACGCTTGAATGCCCGTAATCCTTTGTCTCCGTCTTTTTGTAAGTCAACATCAAATCCTTTAGCTATCAAGTACTCTCTAAGTAGGGAGCCAAGATTTGTGTCATCTTCTGCAAGTAAAATTCTTATTTTTTCCATGATCAGTAGCTGTCTATATGATAGGGTAAAAATAGAGTAAATTCTGAACCTTTTTTAATCTCACTTTCCACACTGACTGTTCCGTGGTGTTCTTCAATGATTTTCTTTACATAACTCAGACCAAGACCAAAACCTTTTATATTATGGATATTGCCCGTTGGAACTCTGAAGAATTTCTCAAAAATCTTTTTCCTATGATCCTTGCTCATACCAATTCCATTGTCTTTAATCTTGATAATCACCCCTTTGTTAGTAGTTTTTGAGGTGATGTAAATAATTGGATCTTCTTTTGAATACTTCAAAGCATTATCAAGAAGGTTGTAGAATACATTTGTCAGGTGTATCTCATCTCCTTCAATGCTTGTGTTTTGTGAGTTCAAGTTAACAATTGTTTTTGCATCTTTTTGCTTGAGTTGCAGACTGAAAGTGTTAATTACCTTAGTTAGTAATTGGTCGATATCCAGAGGAGTATACTTAAGTTTCATCTGACCCTGATCAAGAATTGATATTTGTAAAACTTTTTCTACCTGAATTGCCAATCGCTTGCTCTCTTCACTAATAAGTCCTGAGATATGACCAAGATTTTTAGAATTATTTGGAATGGAACTATCTGCCAACATTTGAGAAGCGAGTGAAATAGTGGATATGGGCGTTTTTAGCTCATGAGTCATGTTATTGACAAAATCATTTTTGATTTCAGAGAGTTTCTTTTGTCTGAAAATTACATAAGTTGAGATGAAAGAAAGTATTAACAACAGGAAAATCAATATGAGAGATACCTCAGCCATAAGGCTTACTGAACGAAAAATATAGCCCTTCTGCCCAGTGAAGTATATTACAAGAAAATTGGGAGTTGTGATTAAATCCCGGGGGTATAGTAATCCAACATATTTTTTCTCCGCGGTACCATAATTGAAGCCTCTACTTGACAGTGAATATTTTTCTTGTGAAGTTTTAACCGCATATTCATAAGGGAGGTTCAGTTGAAGACGATCAATCTCAGCCTGAATAACAGTATCTAGCATTATTCGGGGTAATCTGGATTCAATAGTGCCTTCATATCTGATCATAGTATTAAATACCCGTTCAACAAACACCCGCTTGTTGACAGACAGTTGCTCATAATTGCTTATTAAATCGGCTTTAGAAATAAAGGACCTGGTATGGCTGGGAGATCTGTTAATATCATATAAAGAACTGCCAGGGAGCAATACCATTGTGTCGCCAGACAATAGGTCAATCTGATTTATGGCCCTGTTAGACTCAATGTCATCAAATAAAAAAGCACTGCCTTCATCTTCTCCAAGGCCATAGCTTATTCCCGATATAGTTGCAGGATCAATAATCTCAGATGATTGATCTCTTACTGATTCTTTAGTATCTTTTTTTAGTTCCTCTTCAAGGTAACGAAGGGTTTCGTATTCCTCTAACTTGTTGATAATCTGGTTTATGCTGCGATTAATCAGTTGATCAAACTGTCGTTCCTGCACTTCAATAGCGCCATTAATCCAAACAAACTGGACAATAATGAGGGCTATTAATGCAATTGCAGCAAAGCTGGCAAGAAACCAGATACTCTTCCTACTCATATACGCAAATATACTAAAAGCCTGTCATTTTTTTACTCCAGCAAGTCTTGCAGACCAATAGGGTCTAGTTTGTAAATACCTCGAATCTCAGGATTTGTTCGGAGCATATTGATCCAATTTGTTTCATCCAGTAATCCGGGAAGATTATTAATCAGGAGGAGATAATCAACATGCCGGTATTCTGGAATTCTGATCATTTCTGAAGAGTTGTTTTGGATAAGTTGTACTGTTCCAAGACTTGTTTCAGTATCCTTGTAGTGAGGGAAAGATTGTTTTTGAGCTAATTTTTTGTGCGACCAGACCAGGTCATCAACCCGTCTTAGACCTATTCCAAGAGTTTGATTGAGAATCCAGGTGATTTTGTAGTCTCTGACATCTGTTAATAAACCAAAAAGCAAAGGAGATTCCTTGGGTGAAGTATTAAGTCGAAACTTTTTAATATCTCCCATTGTTTAGGGCTTAATTTCCTTTAGTGTTTCCATAGCAGCTTGTTGTTCAGCTTCTTTTTTTGAAGCTCCGGATCCAGAAGCAAACAGTCGATCTCCGATGCTAACATACGAAATAAATTTGGTTGGATCATAAGGTTCAATATCTGTATAGAAACACACTTCCATCCTTCCTTGTTGTGCCCATTCAATCAATTGACTTTTGTAATTGGTTTCAGTTTTTTCCAGCTCCTCCAGGTTCAAGTATCTCCTGACCATTTTTCGCAAAATGAATCGTTTTGTTATTCGGTAACCTTTATCCATATATATTGCACCGATAAGAGCTTCAAAGGCATCTCCTGAAATATGCTTAATACTGTTTGCGCCAGTGACATGGTTTTCCAGGAGTTGATCGAGTGTCATCTTGAGGGCCAGATCTCCGAGAGTTTCTCCATTAACCATTTTGGCTCTCATCTTAGTTAAGAAGCCCTCATTTTGGTCAGGATATTTTTTGTAGAGGTATTCGCCTATAACTGATCCTAGTACGGCATCTCCTAAGAATTCCAGCCTTTCATTATTTGCAAATTGGCCGTCATTATTAGTTTGACTGGTTGATTTATGAGTAAAAGCAAGGACATACAACTCAGATCTTCCAGGAAGAAAACCGAGGATAGGTGGGAGTTTCCACAACAGACTTCTGTTGGGAGACGTCATAAGCCCATACAGAAAACGGAAAAAACCCGTCACAAAAAACTTTTTCTAAATTTTGGTAAAAATAACCGATGCATTATGTCCACCAAAGCCAAAAGTGTTACAAAGGGCTGCGTTAACTTCTCTAACTTTTGCTTTGTTGGGCGTGAGGTCAAGATCTGGATCAATTCTTGGATCTCTGTTAAACAGGTTAATAGTTGGTGGAATACGACCTTCTTGTATAGCAAAAATACTGGCAATAGATTCAACTGCTCCAGCTGCTCCTAAAAGGTGACCGTGCATAGATTTTGTTGAACTAATACTGAGTTTGTATGCGTGCTCTCCAAATACATTAATGATTGCCTGTGGTTCAGCGATATCACCAAGAGGTGTAGCAGTACCATGGACATTGATGTAGTCAATATCTTCTGGTTTTAAGCCGGCATCTTCCAAAGCGAATCTCATGACATTAGCAGCTCCCAAGCCTTCAGGATGAGGTGCGGTGAGATGATGCGCATCAGCACTT
Organism: Bacteroidales bacterium; assembly: GCA_023145515.1. Classification (GTDB taxonomy): domain Bacteria; phylum Bacteroidota; class Bacteroidia; order Bacteroidales; family UBA12481; genus JABHCC01. Next base: position 924 of record JAGLDP010000196.1, on the reverse strand, counting down.
AAGCCTGCACCAGCCACTTCACAATAGATTTTGGCTCCTCTTGCCTTAGCATGTTCGTATTCTTCTAAAATCAGTGTACCGGCACCATCTGCCATCACAAAACCATCTCTGTCAACATCGAAGGGACGTGATGCAGTTTTGGGGTCGTCGTTTCTGGTGGAAATGGCATGCATAGCATTGAATCCGCCAATTCCAACTCTGGTTACTGAGGCTTCTGATCCTCCGGCAACCATTATCTTAGCCCTGCCCAAACGAATGTGGTCAAAGGCATTAGCAAGTGAAATAGTTGCAGTTGCACAAGCAGCAACCGTTCCGTAATTAGGCCCACGGAAACCATATTTCATTGAAATATGCCCGCTGGCTATATCCCCAATCATTTTAGGGATGAAGAAGGGATTGAAACGAGGGATGAAATTGTTTTCAACAAAGCCAATAATTTCATCCTCAAATGTTTGTAAACCTCCAATACCAGATGACATCAGTACACCCACGCGATCAAGGTCTAGCTTTTCAGGTTCTAAACCGGCATCCTTGATTGCCTCATCAGATGAGACAATGGCATACTGTGCATAACGATCTAATTTCCTGGCAAGTTTACGATCAAAATAATCTAAAGGATCGTAGCCTTTAAGCTCGCAGGCGAATTTTGTTTTGAAATTAGAAGGATCAAAACGAGTTATTGTAGCAGCCCCGCTTACACCTTCGAACAATGCCTTCTTGAATTCATCAACTGTATTTCCAAGAGGAGTTAAGGCTCCTAGTCCTGTTACAACAACTCGTTTTAAATCCATATCCAATTACAATTAAATGGTAAATTTACTCAGCGTTTTTTTCTACATAACTAACAGCATCCCCAACAGTACCAATCGTTTCGGCCTGATCATCAGGGATAGCAAGGTTGAATTCCTTTTCGAATTCCATGAT
>JAGLDP010000195.1 GCA_023145515.1 Bacteroidales bacterium | reverse complement strand
CAGGATCAAACTCTTCGTTGTAAATGTTTAAAATTGTGCTCAGAACTTATCAAGTTATCAAAAGAATTTGATTCTTTCTTACCTATCTTGTTTTCTCTTCAATAATTCAAAGAACGTTGTTTCTATCAAAAGCGGTGCAAAGGTAAAGACTATTTCTTAACTTCCAAATAAATCATCAATTTTTTTCAAAAAATTAATTCCAACCCTACTACCTGAAATCTTCACCTGCCAAACTCTTTTAAGAACGCATCCCGTATTTGGGATTGCAAATATACGAACGATTTTCATTCACACAATAGCTGTCCCGAAAAAAAAACAAACAAATCCATTAACAACCTATGAAACAATACTATAAATTTACTTTTTTTTGTAATCCTCCAATAACTATCTTTGCCCCGAGCTAATACAGTTTCAGCAATACGTAATAATATATATAGCACCAAAAAAAAACTTGTGTCAAACGCGCTTATAATAATACCTACATACTGCGAACAAGAGAATATTGATAGACTTGTTCGCGAAATTTTTTCCCTTCAGGAAGAATTCGATATCCTGGTAATTGATGATAATTCACCAGATGGTACAGCCAAAATAGTAAAGAACCTCACAAAAGAAATGCCTGGCAAAATTTATCTTCTGCAAAGGCCTTCTAAACTCGGATTAGGAACCGCGTACATAGCAGGGTTTAAATGGGCTCTGCAAAATCATTATGAATTCATCTTTGAAATGGATGCAGACTTCTCACACAATCCATCTGATCTGATACCACTCCTTGATTCTATAAAGGAAGAAGGAGCAGGAATGGCAGTGGGCTCACGATATAAAAAAGGTGTCTCCATCGTACACTGGCCTATGGGAAGGCTGCTGCTATCATTTTATGCTTCTATGTACGTGAGAATAGCTACAGGAATGAAAGTGAGAGATGCAACAGCTGGCTTCGTCTGCTACAAAAGAGAAGTGCTTGAAAAACTGAACCTCGATAAAATAAGCATGAAAGGATATGGCTTCCAGATTGAAATGAAGTTTAAAACATGGAAACTTGGATATGAAATAAATGAAGTACCTGTTATCTTTATCAATAGAGAACTCGGCGATTCTAAAATGAGCGGCGGTATTTTTAGTGAAGCATTTATGGGAGTTATGAGAATGAAACTGAGTAGCCTAAGGAAAAACTACAGAGAACATATCAGTCAAGAATTATGAAAAACTACCTGATTATTGGGGCACAGATTATTAATGAAGGACAACGATTTATTGGGAACGTCTTGATTCGGAATAAAAGAATTGCATCCATAAGTACTGAACCAATACAAAAATTACCGGCAAATACAGTTACAATCCAAGCAAAAGGGAAATTATTACTGCCAGGAGTAATTGATGATCAGGTTCACTTCAGAGACCCAGGACTCACATACAAAGGAGATATATACACGGAGGCCCGTGCTGCCGTGGCTGGCGGAATAACCTCGTTTATGGAGATGCCTAACACAAACCCGCAAACAATTACTAACGACTTGCTGAAAGAGAAATTTGTAATGGCCACTGAAAAATCGCTGGCAAATTTCTCTTTCTACATTGGAGCAACAAATGATAACATTCAGGAACTGAAGAAAGCTGACCGTAAAATAACATGCGGAATCAAAGTTTTCATGGGCTCATCCACTGGAAATATGCTAGTGGATCAACCTTCAAGCTTGTCAGCCATTTTTTCTATTACCGATATACCAATTGCCGTACATTGCGAAGACGAAGCGACTATTCAGAGCAACATGGCTAAGTATGTGGATGAATATGGTGAGGATATACCTATCGAACTTCATCCAAAAATCAGAAGCAATGAAGCATGTTTCAAATCATCCTCATTAGCCGTAAATCTTGCCAAACAACACAATACGCGACTGCATGTTATCCATGTTTCTACCGCCGATGAGTTGGCTCACTTCCAGAATGATATCCCATCACACAATAAAAGGATAAGCTCAGAGGTATGCATACACCACTTATGGTTCGATGATTCTGATTATGCCAGAAAAGGAACCATGATTAAATGGAATCCTGCAATAAAATCAGCCAAAGACAAAGATGCATTAATAGAAGCTGTCAATGACAATCGGATAGATGTTATTGCCACCGATCATGCACCACACACCTTAGAAGAAAAAGATAATCCTTATACTAAGGCTCCTTCAGGAGGTCCCATGGTACAACACGCCTTAGTAGCTATGCTGGAATATGTGCATCAGGGTGTATTTAGCATGGAGAAAATAGTTGACAAAATGTGTCATACACCTGCAGATATCTTCCAGGTTAAAAAACGAGGATATATTCGCAAAGGATATTATGCTGATTTAGTTTTGGTTGATCCTGATGACCCCTGGACGATCAATAAGTCGAATCTTTATTACAAATGCGGATGGTCGCCCATGGAAGGCACTAACATGAAATCACGGGTCACTCATACATTTGTCAACGGACATCTGGTGTATGACAACGGAATTTTTGATGAAACAATCAAAGGCCAAGCACTGGAGTTTGACCGTTAACCCAAAACAAAACGGGCAGTTTTACGACTTTGCTGCTGTACGTATATGCGCTTCTCTGTTGTTAATTCCTGTATTACTCCTTTAGTATAGTGGCGGATTGTTAAAAGGTCAAGACCAGTATTATACAGTACTTTATAATCTGGCAATAAAGCCTCAAGAATAGCATCTAACTTCTCTTGATCCCAGTCAATAACCAGTGAGATACTTACGGCACCATGCTGCATCAGGTTAACTCGAGACCGATTACAGGAAAGGATACTAAAGATATTTGCCAGCGCATCCTCCATAATAAAAGAGAAATCCCGAGCTTGCACCGAGATTAAGACCTGATTCCGCTTTATGATAATCACGGGTAGAACAGGTGCCTTTTCAACCTGTCTCAGTATCACAGTTCCAGAAGAATTTGGATCAAATAACGATTTAACGTAAAGAGGAATACCCTTATTCTGCAAAGGCTTAATTGTATTTGGATGAATGACTTTAGCTCCAAAATATGATAACTCAACTGCCTCGAGATAAGATATTTCATCCATCTTTGATACATTCTCAAACTCCTCAGGATTGGCTGTTAATACACCTGGCACATCCTTCCAAACCACAACTTGCTCAGCATCAATAATATATCCGATAATAGCAGCCGTGTAATCTGATCCTTCGCGCCCCAAGGTGGTGGTGAAACCAAATTGATTTCCGGCAATAAACCCTTGAGTTAATATTAGAGATTCGGGACTTGTTAGATCATGAATTTTCTTTGCTGTTTCTTTCCAGTTTACCTTACCTTCCCTGTATGTTTCATCTGTAATAATGAGCTCCCTGGCATCCGGGAAGCTATGATCGAGGCCTTCCTGTATCCAAAAAGCTGAAATAATACTGGTACTGAAAATCTCAGCAAAGGCCACTACCTGATCATAGGCCTGATCGTATGAGTATTCTCTGACCTTCTCAAGCGTATCTCGTAATTCAACAAGAAGAGGAATAAAAATCTCACTCCAAAAATCTTCTGTATCAAGTAATAATTGTTCCGCAATACCTTTATGATAATCAGTAATCCCAGATAATTTTAAATTGAGATCGTCTGTATCTAATTCTTTCAGCAAGCCCTCAAAGGCATTTGTCATCTTATAGAAAGCCGACACCACCACCACCAGGCCCTGAGCCTTCACCCCTGAGCCTTGAGCCCTCACAATATCAGTCATCTGCCGTACAGCTTCTGCATTCCTTAACACTCCCCCACCAAATTTATAAACCTTCATCCAAATTTATTTTGGTTGAAGGTACTGGTTTCTCCTAAAATCCCTATTTTTAAGCAACCATAAATCAACTCTTTGATGAAAACATACAGCATTACCACCCTAAACGAATTCATTATCAAGAATCAGGCAGATTTCCCCTATGCCAAGGGTGAGTTATCTCGTCTTCTCAGTCACGTTGGAATCGCTGCCAAAATTGTCAATAAGAAAGTTAAAAAAGCAGGCCTTGTTGATATTCTTGGCGAGTCTGGTTTTGTGAATATACAAGGGGAAGAGCAGAAAAAAATGGATGTTTTTGCTGATGAGGTTTTTATTAGCAGACTTCAGGCTAGTGGAGAAGTATGTGGAATTGCTACCGAAGAAAATCAGGAGATCATCACTTTTGATGACAATCTCTCAAAGGATGCCAAGTATATTCTTTTAATGGATCCTCTTGATGGATCCTCCAATATTGATGTTAATGTTTCAATTGGCACCATTTTTTGTATTTTCAGAAGAGTTTCAAAAAACGGAAACAAAGCAAAACCTGAGGATTTTGTTCAGGTTGGAAGCCAGATGGTAGCTGCCGGATATGTATTGTATGGTTCTTCAACAATGATGGTGTATACTACTGGGCGCGGGGTAAATGGGTTTACTCTTGATCCAACAATTGGCGAGTTCTGTCTTTCTCATCCCAATATGAAAACCCCCGAATACGGCACAATATACTCTATCAATGAGGGTAATTATGCAAAATTTCCGGATGGTGTAAAGAATTACATCAAGTATTGTCAGGAAGTTGATCCTGAAAGTAATCGACCATATTCCTCAAGATATATTGGTTCATTGGTTGCCGACTTCCACAGAAACCTCCTGAAAGGTGGCATTTTCCTTTACCCACCAAGTCCGGGTGCTCCAACCGGAAAATTGAGATTGACCTACGAATGCAATCCCATAGCCTTTATCGCAGAACAGGCTGGTGGAAAAGCATCAGACGGAGAAAACCGGATTATGGATCTGAAACCTGAATCTCCGCATCAAAGAGTACCTTACTACGTTGGCTCGCGTGCAATGGTAGACAAACTGGAGGAAATGATTCGGGAAGTGGGAGTTGAGAGTCGAAAATCAGAAGTTGGGGATTAAAAATCCAGGATTGCTCCAAAACCCGGCATAATCGGGTACTGGTTAATTCTCTCGTATTCCACCCGGTCAAAATAGTACACATTGGCACGATTGTAGGCATTGATCACTCCAGCACTAACCTTCAAAGAACGTCCTTTTTTCAACTCCCACACGCGATGAACACTAATATCAAGCCTATGATACCAAGGAAGCCGGCCACCATTTATCTCACCATACCAGACTCCAACACTTCCATTTGCTGTAACATCTTGTCTGAGAGACTGCCCCATTCTTGTTAAATTCTCATACAACCCATAGCTTTGAGTGAAAGGAAAACCAGATCCAATATTCCATCTTACTTTAAGATCATATTCTTTTGCTTTTCCAAATTTATATCCCCCTAATAAGTTCAGATTATGCCGCCTGTCAAAGTGAGGGAAATAGGATAACTTTTCATCCTCTCTGGTAACAAAACCAAATGAGTATGCTCCCCATAAGCTCCAAGAATCTATATTATAGTCCACCAGAATATCAAGTCCATACGCCCATCCCTTTTCAAAAATATAATCCTTTCTATAGTACTGTTCTTTCATTGTAAAAGGATTCTTATCGGGATAAATTTTATTCCGGTTATAATTTAACAGCCTGTAAAAATTCTTGGCATATACTTCTGTAGACATTCTAAAGTATTCATTTGGCAACCACTGAATCCCTGATGCCAGATGCCAGGCCCTCTGAATACGCATACTTTCCAGTTCTCCGAAAAAATAATTCTGAACATTAGAAACCCCAATTTTAAACCCTTGAAAAACCTTGACAACATCTTCATCAGCCATTGTTGAAATTAGTTCCTGAGAATATAAGCCCCCGGAAAAATTAAGATTAATGAATTCATTCAAAGAAAACCTCACACGTAAACGAGGCTCAGGTAAAAAGTTGAAATAATTAGCATAAAGCCTCAAATGCAAACCGGGTTCAATCAACCAGCGTTCCAGCTTAATCTTTGAAGTAAAAAACAGATCAGCATCCATGGTGTATAGCTTATCCCTGACCATCAGTGAGTCTAGACTCAAAAACTCATGTGAGGTAGCATAAGTAGTAAATCCAAATCCTGCTTTCCAATCAAATATTTCAGAGGAATGGCTATTAACCAAATGTACATCAACTGAACCATAACGAGTTTCTCTTGGATGATAACCCTCTTCTTGAAGTAGTCCGCTATATTCTGAAACCGCAATCTGAGATTCCCACAAGGAACTCCCCATGCTAGGAGAATAGACGTATTTTGCCCGGGCGCCAGTATTTTGCCAACTTGATTGCATGATACCTGAATAATTAGCTCTATCGCGAAAATGGATCACCGACAAGTCGAACTGATCCCCTTCATTGTTTCGAAAAGTGTACTTGGCAAATAGATCGTTATAAGAAAATGGAATCCCTATTGAGTCAAGGTAAGGAGCTAAAACAGGTTGGGAAGCATCAATAAAGGATCGTTTTTGTGAAATAATAATAGAAGTTGAGCTCGGATCATCCTCAGTCATTTTCCTGATTGGTCCTTCAAAAAGAATCCCGTAGCCAAAAGTAGATACAGATGCCTTTCCAGAGTAGTTATTGCGATTGCCTGTCCGTGTTTTTACATCCATAACTGACGATACTCTACCCCCATACTCTGCACCAAATCCACTTGTGTATACATCAACAGTTTGCAAGATATCAGTATCGAATACTGAAACAAATCCAATAGAATGAAACGGGTTAATAATAGTCATCCCATCAAGTAAAGTCAGGTTTTGCACTGGCGTACCACCACGGAAGTACAATTGCCCACCTCTATCTCCTGTTGACACTACTCCAGGAATAACTTGCAGATACTCAGCCAGGTCAGGTTTTGCCATAAAAGAAGGGATCCGATCGATTGTGTTTGATGTTAAGCGATGTACGGAAGAAACATTTCTCTCTTTGTACATTTCAAGTTTAGCTGAAATAGTTGCTTCCTTTATGTTAACTACCATTCTGGTAACATTAAAGACTATGGAATGCACTTGGTCTGGCTTTAACTCAACCATCTCTTGTTCAGGATAATAAGCGAGACTCCTTGCCTCAAGCTGATATGATCCTGAAGGGATATTTCGAATGGAGTAAAAACCATTTTCATCTGTCGATCCGCCGAAATACGTCCCCTTAATTATTACGGCAACCCTTGCCACAGGTTCTCCGCTATCAGCATCAAAAACAAATCCCTTTACAACAGACAATTGGCCAAACGCCTGATTTAGCATCAGCGATAAAAGGGAAATAAGGATAATAACTATTACTCTCATTACCTTCCCTCCCTTTTAAACTCCCCCTTGAACTTATGATTCTGAAACTTCAGATTCTTTGTAGTAGGACAAGTAACCAGCGTATCAAAAAAAGCCTGTGTTGGGTAGAGATTTTCTACACGAGAATGGCTGCTGGCTGCAAAAAAGCCAAATCCATTATCAATATTTGAAAAAAACATTTTTCGATTATCCGGAAATCTTTCTGCAAGTCGCAAGTAATCTTTCATCACCTGGTCACCAGCCCAAACAACATAATCAAAACTATGCAAGGCCCGACTTATCACTCCTTCATCCTGAACTATCCTCATGTGCATAATATTGAAGATATAGGTCAAGCCAAATGCTTTACCATAATAACGGGTAGTTTGGGTTGAATCCTTATAAATAGGAGCCAAATCAAACCGACTCTGGGTATAAGCTGTATCTCCATCTTCATATATTTCAAGGTAATTTATGAAGAACTGCTGTAGATGAACCTGACCTGTAGCTGTAAACTGAAAGTAAAATGGGTTATAAATATCTGCAAAGCGATAATAAGCATCACCAGTAAAAGGATAGGTTATTAATGG
>JAGLDP010000194.1 GCA_023145515.1 Bacteroidales bacterium | reverse complement strand
CCTTGCAAAATTTCCCGGAAACATTGGAGGTTGCTTTTGTGATACTTGCAAGAAGGAATTCTTAACTAATTATGAGTATAGTGAGAACGATTGGAAATTACTTATAGATGCAGTTGAAAAGAGAAATCCAAACAAAATTCTACGTTCATGGACTGATTATATCTGTGATAAAGAGTACAAGATGTTCGTAGCACTTCAAGATGCAGCCCCTGAAATGCAAATTGGAATTATGGTTATGTATCTTGGATCTGAAAAGGCCGGGATTGCTCTTGATAAATACAATGATGTACCTTTCAGAGTAGGCGAATTTATGTTTGGGGATGATAGTTTTGGAAAGGTAAAAGGCAAAACGGATGAACTATTTAGTTCTTTATTCCACAGAAGATTTGTTAAACCCGAGCTCGCTTACAGTGAATCAACAACTTATCCATCAGATGCACTTTCGGCAAAAAACATGGCAGCAAAACTCACTGTTTCATTATTCTCTGATGTGCGTAATACCATGTTTATGAGCGGACTTCAGCCATTTCATAGCGATTATTGGGAAACCCTCGCTCCTGCAATGAAGAAAAGTGCTCGACTTCATCAGGAAGTTGCAGGGCATTCACCAAAAGGACCCTTTAAACATTTCTGGGGATGGGGCAGCAGGTTGGTAGGTGAGGATAAGCCTTTCAGTCTGTTCCTGGCTTCTGGAATACCCTTTGAAATTGTGGCCGAATTCCCTGAAGATGGATGGACATTTCTATCTGAAGCAGATGCCAAACTCGAAGCAGATGAAAATAAAGCTATAAAAAGTCAAAGTCTTATTGTTCGTCCGGAAGCAAATGTAAAAGCTGAAAAATTTCTTCAAATGGAAGAAAACCTGGATGCTATTTTTGCTTTTAAAAAGAGCATCATTCCAGAGCTGAAAGGCATTCCCTATGTTGCAGGAAATACTCCCGCAATATTTGCATACTACCCTTCAGCAAAAAAAGCATTATTGTGGAATGTTGAAGAAAAAATAAACAGCTATGAAATCGTGCAGGATAATAAGATATTACGCACAATTACTATAAAACCACTTGATGTTGAATTGATTGATATTGTATAATACATCATAAGCTACATCAAATTAGTTTGTAAATTAATTCAGGCTGAAAGTCTAACTTGTTTTAGCCCTCTAATCGTTTAATAGATAAATATTCAAATAAGACCAACGTCTATTCAATTAAAACTAAGTACTAATTATACAAGATAAATATCATGACTACTCAGATCACACACAAAAAGAAAGTTAAGGCAAGCTTATTGGTTATTCTAACCTATGTGCTTCTATTTTCAGCATGTCAATATTCTCAAAATCCTGCCCAAAATGTTAAATTAAACTCAATGTTTACCGACAATATGGTATTACAACGAAACCAGGATATTCCGATCTGGGGAACTGCCGAGCCAGGAGGTAAAATAGTAGTAAGCCTGAATGAAAATCAAAAAAAAGGAAAGGTTGATGAGGATGGAAAATGGAGAATAGATTTGGATCCAGTTGAAGCCGGCGGCCCTTACCAGTTATCTGTAATGAGTCAGGATACCATTGTATTTGAAAATGTAATGGTCGGTGAAGTATGGATTTGTTCAGGACAGTCCAACATGGAAATGGCTTTGCTATTAGGCTGGTCAGAAATACTAAACGCACATCAAGAAATTGCCGATGCCAATTATCCGGATATCCGCATAATTACTGTTGAGAAAATTACCAGTACTACTCCTCTGGATACCACTGTCATTTCAAAATGGGAAGAATGCTCTCCGGAAACAATTCCTGAATTCTCAGCTGTAGCATACTTTTTCGGAAGACATGTACACAAGAGCTTAAATATTCCCGTAGGACTCATAAACACCTCATGGGGTGGCACAATTGCAGAAGCATGGACAAGTGCAGGAGCATTGAAAACTATGCCTGATTTTGCAGATGAAGTTGAGATTATTGAAATAGATACGACCGGATATAGCGAAGCAATGAAGAAATATGAAGCGGAAATGGAAGTTCGTGAAAAAACATTATTAGAATATGACGATGGATTTAAAAAGGGGAATTATGTTTGGAACTCCCCCGACATGGACTTATCGGATTGGGAATTAATGAGTCTACCTACTCTATGGGAAAAGGCTGGTCATGAAAACTTAGACGGTGTAGTTTGGTTCAGGAAAGCAATAGATATTCCAGCATCAATGAATGCAAAAGACCTAACACTAAAACTCGGACCTATAAATGATGATGATATCACTTGGTTTAATGGACAGCAAATTGGTAAAACAAATGGTATTGGTTCTTCACGCGAATATAAAATACCTGAATCCTTAATAAAAACCGGGACTAATTATATTGCAGTGCGGGTGTTTGATATGGGTAATAATGGAGGATTCTTTGGCAAACCTGAACAGATGAGAATTGAAGATAATGCAGGGGAAATGATATTATTATCAGGCGACTGGAACTATAAAATTGGATTGGATATGGGACCCATGGCTCAGAGACCAAAATCTCCAGATGATCCGAACAGACCAACCGTTTTGTATAATGCAATGATAAATCCACTTATTCCTTATGGCATTAAAGGTGCTATCTGGTACCAGGGAGAAAGTAATGCAGATAGAGCATTTCAGTATAGAACTCTCTTCCCAACCATGATTCAGGATTGGCGTACTCAGTGGGACATAGGAGATTTTCCTTTCTTATTTGTGCAGTTGGCTAATTTCATGGAAGTTAACGATGAGCCTCAAGAGGCTGCCTGGGCTGAACTTCGTGAAGCACAATTGATGACATTGTCACTACCAAATACAGGAATGGCTGTTATCATTGACATTGGAAATGCATTGGATATCCATCCTAAAAATAAACAGGATGTAGGAAAACGACTTGCATTAAATGCGCTGCATATTGCCTATGATCAGGATATTGCTTATTCCGGTCCAATTTATAAGGAAATGAGCAATGAAGAAAGCAAAATTCGACTGACTTTTAATCATGCAAATGAAGGCTTGACGACCAGAGATGATGAAGCTCTAACCGGTTTTGCCATTGCAGGAGAAGATAAGGTGTTTCATTGGGCCAAGGCTGAAATTGACGGAGAAACAGTAGTTGTTTCCTGTGAAAAAGTGCCAAATCCCGTTTCTGTACGATACGCATGGGACACAAATCCAATTTGTAATCTCTATAATAATGCCGGACTCCCTGCTTCACCGTTCAGAACAGATTCCTGGCCGGGAATCACAGTAGACAATAAGTAATTTATAAAAGTATTTTGCTCGCCTATGTCTAATTGGTAAAATAGATAGATAGTTAGTTTCTCTGTGTAATTCTGTGAAACAGATGTTTAATTAATTACACAGTGACTTTTTGGACAATAAGCCTGGAGGGATTGGAATAATTAAAGAAGGCAAGTTGAAAATTACGTTTGACAAATCCGACGAAGAACATCTTAACTGGAGAAAATATTCGAAAGTAACTGATGTGTGACTTATACGTCAATACTGAAATACAAGAAGATTACATTTTAAACATAAAATGATGAAGAATATTTTCAAAATCAAGCGGCCAGCAACAAAGTATTTCTGGTTCATACTAATAGCTCTATTTATAAATTCATGTGATCAGCCGAATCCTGCTATAAACGATCAGTTTTCATATGCACAGGAAAGAAAAGACGATTTACAGCTGAGTATTTATATTACGGCTCACGCTGTTAAAAACCTGATGTCTGATGAAGCAGGAAGACGAGAAGCTATTTCCATTTTCCGTTGCAATGGAATCACAAAAGCTTATGTTGAAGTTTATAGGGGAGGACTGGTTCTGGAAAAGGAATTATTAGAAGAAGTGCGAGATTTATTTGAATCAAACCAGATTGAAGTAGTTGGGGGAATCGCTACGGTTCCCGGAAAAGATTTTGGTGTGAGACAAGAAGCTCAACTGACATGGTTCAACTGGCAGAATCCGAAAACTCAAGCCGATCTGAAAGAAGTTATACTAATGTCAGCAGAAGTTTTTGACGAATTCATTATCGATGACTTTTTATGTACCGCTGACACTAGCCTGGAATCAAAAGCTGTTAAAGGAGATCGAACATGGTCTCAATACCGAAGAGATTTACTCACAGACATGGCTGAAAATCTGTTTATTGAGCCTGCTAAATCTGTAAATCCTGATATCGAAATGATCATTAAATTCCCACAGTGGTACGATCGTTTTCATCTCTTTGGATACGATGTGGAAAACAAAACTGATCTATTTAGCAAGGTATATGTGGGAACAGAATCACGTGGACAATACACACAAAGATTTGGATTTGTTCAGCCTTACGAAAGCTTCATTAGTTATAAGTGGATGAATAGTCTGTCCGGAGAGAAAATGAGCGGCGCATGGTTTGATCATGGAGATTGTGATGAGAATGATTTTATCGAACAGGCCTGGCAGAGTGTACTTGCAGGGGCTCAGGAGCTGATTATTTTTAATTATTTCGATTTTGTAAACGGACATAAAGGTCATCATTTATTAAGATATCAGTTTAAACAATTGGCAGATCTTGCCAATGAATTGGCGAAGAATCCTGTTAAAGGAGTGATGGCATATAAGCCACCTCAAAGTGATGCACACGGAGATCTCTATATTATGGATTTCATTGGAGTCTTAGGGATTCCACTGATACCTACATCTAATTATCCGGAAGATGCTGATGTCATCTTTCTTCCAACCCAGGCAGCCACAGATACTGAGATATTGTCTAAAATAGAGAAGTCAATTTCTAACGACGCAACTATAATTTTCACAAGCGGATTCCTGGCTCATGCAAAAGATGGTGAAAAATTAGCCGGATTGGCTGGATTATCATGGCCAATAGAAGTCTCCCCTCTCCTAGCCGATCAAATTATTGTAGATGAAAAAGCTGAAACAATAGAGCATGGACTCAATCTTGAATCAGATATTCAATTGACAAACGGTATTGCAAAATTAGTAGCCCGAGCAAATACTGATGATATTCCATTTTTAGTATCCAATGAGAATATATTTACCATGAACACTCATACATTTTCTCAATCTGATTTTGATGCGGTTGGAGAAGTTTTACTATGTCCCCGACCACTTGGCTTACTGGAAATACCTCAAACCTGGGCAAATGAATTACGTGATGCATTCATAACAAATTTCGACTATGATTTTAATGCCCCAACA
>JAGLDP010000193.1 GCA_023145515.1 Bacteroidales bacterium | reverse complement strand
GATTATATGCAAGGTTTTTCTGTGGCGTAATTTTATCGAAATTGGCTACAAATAATTGGAAACAGTGTGTTCCTGTACCAATTTCCATTCCGAGAGCCATATTTGGTTTCGGAAATTTCTGATAATACCTGACCATTGATAATGGAAAAGGCTGATCATATTCTGCAACCAGGGCAAAATCGCCAAATAGCTTATATCTACCTGCCACACTCACACCCAGGTGGTCATTTTGCCAAATACTGTCAACAGCATTAAAATGAGAATATTCAGGTGATATTTGAACACTTAGCTTTTCAGAGAATTTACGTGCTATTATTATTTGATGGAAATACGAAAAGCGATTAGTAAATGCATAATTTTGACCGAAGGCCTCAGCATTACGTACATCAACAGCCATATTCACATAGTAAGAAACAGACACCGGAATTGTACCTCCCCGGGTTTGTTGCAGTAATGAATACTTAGCATGGAATTCCTGTAGCTTACTGTTTTTCTCTGTGCCAAAACCCACCATCAGCTTTTCATTAACACCATAGTCTAATCCAAGACGAATATTAGATGGGGCATAAATACCAAATAAATCACTCAGTCCATTTTGCATCGTTCCAAAACGGTGATGAATAATAAACTCCAGACCCTTCTCTCTGGGCGACATAATTGTTTGCTTATCAAATAATAGCGAGCTATTAAATGGATCGCGAACCGGACGCATATCTTTTTCTTCTTCTTGCGCAAAAAGATTAATTGGCACTACCATGATAATGGTTAATGCTACGACTATCAGAACTTTGAAATTTTTCATTGTAGCTATATTAATTGTCAAGAGCACCTTGTTCAATCCACTTCAATATCAAGGCCTTCTGCAAAGCAGTAAGATTCCCGGATGTTGCATGTCCGGATTCAATTTTAATCACTAACTCACTATCTGCCGGATTATTTGTGTCTACCAGATTCATAGTATTTAGATCTCCCCATGATTTATCGATTCTTAAATCAGGAGCAGTTGCTCCACCATGACAACCTGAGCACTGATTGTCTAAAACCGGGGCAATATCCTCTGAATAACTCACAGGCCCGTCTACAACAACTTCTCCCGGCACGATGGTCTCGTACTCACAAGACCATAAAGCTGCTAACATCAACAGCAATACAAATCCAATCTTTTTCATTTAGTTATTTCTTTAATGATTATTTTCGATAAAAGACTCCGGATAAAAATACAAGCCTTTTATCATTTTTACTATGCTTTATCTCATGCATTAGCTAGTTGTGACCAATATCATGCAGGAGTTTGATCTACGTCATGAAATGAGTCGAAATAAACAAAAGGGAACACCATTCTCTGGCATCCCCTTTCTTCAATTACTGTTTACTGTTCTCTGTTTACTCTTTACTTAATATATCATCTACCAAGCTTCAGCCATTTCAATTGTATTAGTCAACAAAGCCTTTGTATACTTATAATTGTGTATACCATGACTGCCTTCATAATGAATAAGCAGTAAGTTAAATACTGCACCAGCTTCATTTGAAGTAAACTTGCGCCCAAGGCCATTATCTGCACTGTGAGGAATTGCATGTCCGGTTTCATCAATTAACTTATGCTCCATCAGCAATTCTTCAAGATGGTGAATCAGTTCTCCAATCTCTGTTTGTACGCCATTTATGTCAAATGAAGTAGCAGAAGAATGGCAAGTGGTACATGCGGCAATATTCTCAACTCCATCAATAGTTTTCATTCTATAGGTATGACCTCCAACGCCTTCTCCACCATCTTTGTTCATGTGGCAGGTAGCACAATCAGTAGATGTTTTGTGAGCAGTACTTTCATAAGGCAATGAGCCAGGAATCTCAAATCCACCGGTAGCCATTAAAATAACTGATTGGGTACCATAATGAGTGCCCCAATGTGAGCTATGTATGGCAATCGAATCAGTGCCGTTTGGAACAAGAGGAAAACCAGCCTGCATACGTGGCTGATGACAATAAGAACATACATTACCAGATCCCTTCACATCAATGCTTGTTGCATGTCCGTCAACAAGCAAACTAACAGGCTTATTGTTACGCAATGCATAATCAGGGAAACCATCCTCCTCAAGAGTCATGTGGAAATCATGACAAGTTTCGCATTGAAGTCCAACAGGAATAGGAATTGCGGTTCCAATAGTATCCCTGCCTGTCATTGTTGTTTCCATAAAGCCCTGATGAGAATGACACATTGCACAATCATTTCTTCCACCAGCATAAGCTAATTCAAAACCTGGGTTTCCATGCTTTGAAAATGTGGTAAATTGTGTCTTTATAGCATTCTTGTTGTCAAGAGTGTGGCACTCAATACAAAAGCTGTTGGCATCAACACCATCTGTACCATCTGTACCATTAATACCATCTTGACCAGAAGGACCAGTTGGACCCTCAGGACCTTCACAACTTGGAAAAAGTACTACCAGCGCAAACACTGTTAATACACTAAACGTTAATAAACTAGCAAATTTTTTCATATAAATAAATTTTATGTTTTTCTTCATTCCAAAATACCCAATCTGGTAATTTCTAATGAGTTTACACATAAGATTCATGATCGAAAACTCACTGATTAATCACAGATTTGCATTGTGAAATATCATCGTATATGTGATATATATCATACAAGGCTTGACATCTGTCAATTTTGCACTAGCTTTACTGAACTTTGAAAAATATATGAACGATTTACAAGAAGGATTTACTTGCTCAGAATGCATCGAAAAATGCAGTTTGTTTAAAGCCTTAACCAAAGACGAATTGGAGGAGGTTTATGAACATCGTTATGACACCACCTTCCGTTCAGGAGAAGTCATTGCCAAGCAGGGAAGTCCGATTTCTCATATAGTATCGCTCTCAACAGGATTAGCCAAGCTGGTTCTTGAAACCCCTGGCAAACCAGATATTCTGCTTACCGTTGTTAAACCAACAACCCTAATTACTAGTCCGGGTATGTTCCTTGATAACAGATACCACTTCTCAATAGTATCAATAAAGGAAACAAAAGCCTGCTTTATCAGCATGACCATTATTCGTCAGCTTTTTGAGCGGAATCATGAATTTGCCAAAAGGTTTCACCGCAGTATTGGCGAAAGATCCATCATGCTATACAATAGATTCAGGAACATTATTCACAAAAATATGGCCGGCAGAATTGCCGATTCCATCCTTTTCCTCCACAAGGAAATATATGGTGAGCTTAATTTCAAAATTGATCTCAACCGATCTGAACTGGCAGAGTATTCTAATATGACCAAAGAGTCTGTTAGCAGAATACTGAAAGAATTAAAGGATGAAGGTATTTTTGATCTCACTAGCGATCATGCCACAATCCTAAATCTGGATCGCTTAGAACAAATTGCCAAAAACGGATAATTCATCTTAACCTTTGTTAACGATAGCCTAAGTGTTATTAACCATGTATATGGTATAATCAGCTTACCTTTGATACACAATAATTTAATGTAATCGAGAAATGAAAAAAACAGCATTATTCGTGATTGTACTGGCTCTGAGTATTGGCCTATTTGCTCAGAATAACGAAAATTCTTCAAAAGAAGGAAAAGTCGTTTATGAGGATGTTATGAAACTCGACATTAAACTGGAGGGTGCTGCCGCTCAATTTGCCGATCAGCTTCCTAAGGAAAGAAGAAGCAAAAAAGAGCTGCTCTTTAATGAGAACTCCTCGCTATATCAAAATATCAAAGAAGATGAAAGTGCTGAGGAAGTAGCCATGGAGCAAGGTGGCATGATGATGAAGATGTCTATGATGGAGCCCGATAATAAACTCTTCTACGATCTTAATAAATCAGAAACCATTGAACAGCGCGAATTCATGACGCGTATGTTTCTTATCAAAAGCAAAATAGAGCAAGGTGAATGGAAAATGACCGGCGAACAAAAAACTATATTAGATTATCCTTGCTTTCAGGCAGTTAAGACTAATGAAGATGGTGAAAAAACAAAAGCCTGGTTTAGTCCTGCTATCCCGGTTGCATCCGGACCCTCAAACTATTTTGGTCTTCCCGGAATGGTTCTTCAGGTGGAGATGGAGGATGGAGAGCACACAATTACTGCCATTTCTGTTGAGTTTGAGGCAATTGACAAAAAACTTCTTGTGAAACCCAGGAAAGGCAAAAAGGTTAATCAAACAGAATTTGACAAGATTGTGGAAGAAAAAATGAAAGAGATGGGTGCTGAACACGGTGAAGGTGGTTCCACTTTTATGATCCAAATCCATAAATAAGCTTCTGATTATGCGTTTTCTTTTATCCGTTTTCCTGTCAATAATAACTCTTGCCTCATTCGCGCAAAACGATAAGCTAAGGGGCAAAGTGCTTGATGATCAAGGAAAACCTTTGCCATCTGCTACCGTTGTGTTGCTGGATCAGGCTGACTCTACCCTCTTATATTTTGGAATCACTACCACAACAGGTGATTGGGAAATAAAGAATATAAAGGCTAAATCTTATTTGATGCAATTTGCTTTTCTAGGGTTTGAAACAGAGTATCGTGCTGTAACAATCCCAAATCCCAAAGGTGAAGAATGGGGCATAATTGCCTTAAGTCAGAAGTCTGTGAGCCTTGATGGTGTACAGGTAATTGGAGAACATGTTCCAATGCAATTCAAAAAAGATACTATCGAGTTTAATGCCAGGGCTTTTAAAACCAA
>JAGLDP010000192.1 GCA_023145515.1 Bacteroidales bacterium | reverse complement strand
ATCTTATTTTTATCCATCTGCTTCTCTTAGTGTATTGTTGAATGAGATGGTAGATATGGGAGGAAATGTAGATCTTCTGAAATTAAGAGGAGGCTGGGCGAGAGTTGGTAACGATACTTCACCTTACCGATTGTATCCAACTTATGGTAATGCTGGTCAGTGGGGTGATGCGACTCAACTTTCAAAACCCGGTACTATCTATACTCCTAATTTGAAACCTGAAGAGGCGACATCTATGGAATTTGGTGTTGACTTGAGTATGATGAATAACAGGGTCAGATTTGAGGGGACTTATTATGAAGTAGATAATAGAAATCAGATACTTCCTAATGTTCCTATCGCAACATCATCGGGTTATAGCAATATGATTATAAATGCAGGTTTAATAGAGAGTAGGGGCTGGGAATTTATGGTAGGACTTACACCTGTTAAAACCAATAATCTAGTTTGGGATGTAAATGTAAATCTTTCACGTAATCGAACGAAGTTGACAGAACTATCAACAGGAATTGATTTTATTAAGTTTTGGAGTGATGCCAGGGGAGGTGCCTGGGCTTATGTAGGAGATGATATTGGAGATCTTTATGATGCGGAAATTGTAAGAGTGGAGGATGAGAATTCACCTTATTATCAATATCCTATTGTGGGTGGTAGCGATTATGAATGGCAGGATATTGAAAGTTCAGATACCAAGAATAAGATTGGAAATTATAATCCTGATTTTCTGTTAGGATTGCAAAGCAGGCTTACTTACAAAGGATTTTCTTTGGATATGACCTTTGACTGGAGAAGCGGTGGACAGTTTGTATCACAGACTTACAGGTATAGTGCTGAAGATGCCAGCTCAAAGCATTGGCTTGAAAGCCTGATCAATCCCGGCGGGAGAACAGGTCAGGAACTAAGAGACTGGCTTGTTGCAAATGAGGATGAGTATATCATTAACGGCTTTAATGTTGTGGGTGGTCCAACCGCTGAATATGGTGGATTTGAAGAAAATTATAGTGGTGTATATGTATCTGACGGGACATTTGTTCCCGGAGTTATTGATAATGGCGACGGAACCTATACAGAGCACTTGTCGGGAGAAGCTACGGCCGACATGCCTCTACTTCCTTATGTTGTTAGTTATGCCTGGGGCTTTATGTCTCCCTCAACTTTTGATGCAGATTTTATTAAGTTACGAGAAATTTCTCTGAGTTATCAGATACCAAGAGCAATAACAACAAGATTTGGTGTTGAAGATGTATCTGTATCTGTATATAGCAGAAACATTATTTTGTGGACCAAAGCAAAAATTGGAATTGATCCGGAAAGAGCTTTTCAGGCTGAAGCCGGCGGATTTAAACAGGGTATTGAAAGGTATAATGTTGAACCTTGGGTAATCCCAATCGGTTTTAAATTGAATCTAAATTTTTAAATAATATAAAATCTATATATCATGTATTCAAATAGGAACAGATTAGTATTCTTTTTGATTTTGTTTACAGCTTTCACTTTTTCATGTGAAAATCTGGAAGAAATAAACGTAAATCCAAATGGGGTTGACCCTGCAGTTGCTCACCCAAACCTAATATTAAGTACTTCTATTTCTTCTCTGGGTAGAACCGTGGTTGGATTGGGATATGGAAATATTGCCGGAGTAATGCAACATACACAAAAAGATGGATGGGGTGGTGCTCATAATGGTTATGAGTGGACTCCAGATCAAGACTGGGGTGGTTATTATGGTATTCTCCGAAATGTTGATGCAATGTACACTAAAGCTGTAGATATGGAGCTTGAATTTCATCAGGGTGTTGGCTTAGTTTTGAAGGCTTATCTTTTTGGCTTGATTACAGATTTATGGGGAGATGCACCTTATTCAAGCGCTCTTTTAGGAGAACTCGGTGAAGAGGAAAATATTAAACCTGAATTCGATCGACAGCAAGATATCTATGCAGGTATCCTTGCAGATCTTGAAATAGCAAATACACTACTTTCAAAGGGACAGGGTGAGTATGAAGATATTAATTCAACCCAGGATGTATTGTTTGGGGGTGATGTGATGAAATGGAGAAGATTTGCGAATTCACTGGCTTTAAGATATTATATGCGTTTGTCGGAGAAGGATGCAACAACAGCCAGAGCAGGAATAGAAAATATTGTTGGAAATCCTGATGGATATCCCATAATTCTTGATCCTGATGATGATGCAAATATGGAATATCCCGGTACGGGTAGTGGAGATTCCTGGCCTGCTAATTTAGTATTTGACTCAAGCAATGGAAGTAGCTTTAGAAGACTAAAAATGTGCGCTACATTAGTAGATACCTTACAAGCATTGAATGATCCACGATTAGCTCTATGGGCTGCGCCTATTGAGATACCTATTGTAGTAACGGCTACTTTGGGTCAGGATGAAATAATAAGTGGAATTCGGTATATAGGTCAGGATATTGTGGATGTTTATATAACAAATTTGGGATTCCCTATAGATGAAGACACTGATTATATTGGTCTTCCACCTTCATGGTCGCTTCTTCCACAGGGGTATAATATGAATCCGAATGTTGAACAAGCGCCATATAATCCTCACGCTTCTCATCTAAATGATAGATACCAAAATCCTGACGGACCACTGTTGTCATCAAGGATGTTAAGTGCATCAGAAGTGCATTTTATTCTTGCTGAAGCTGCTTTGAAAGGCTGGACCGGCGAAAGTGCTCAAGCTCATTATGAGGCAGGAATAGAAGCTTCTTTTGATGCATGGGGAGTTAGTGGTGACTATAACAGTTATATGGCGGGTGCTAGCGTTGCCTATGCAGGCACAATGGTTCAGCTAATGGAGCAAAAATGGATTGCAAGTTGGACAGCTGCTACAGAGTCATGGTTTGACTACAGACGTACGGGTTTACCAGCTCTACAACATGGCACAATTGTTAAAAGAGAAGCATTACCGCTACGATTCTATTATTCTGTTACTGAAATTTTCTACAATAAAGATAATACCGACGGTGCTATTGATCTTCTGGAAGAAACTGAATTTTCATCAATAGATGGTAAAAACAGTGCATGGTCTAAAATGTGGGTGCTTCAGGGAACTGGATTTCCATATTAGGATTAGGCTAAAGTAATTATAGATTTTATTAATGTGCCTAATGGATGGAGTGCACCATTGTGTGTGTCCCATCAATTAAGCACTTAGAATAGATAAATTTCCATCTTAAAAAATATTATAATGAGTATTCGAAAAATTTTAGGAGTTGTATTTATTGTATTACCGATTCTTACTCAGTGTACGCAAGTTGAGCAAGTCGAATCTCTAGAAATTATTGGTCCCTACTTACAAAGTATGTCAGATGAAGAAGTTACAATATGCTGGGCTACCTTAGAAGGGATAACCCAAATATTGGATGGGGATAGTGTAATTCAGAATGTGAAGCAATTTGAGAATCACAAATCCATAATTACCCGCTTACTTCCAAATACAACTTATTCTTATGATGTTCTTAAGGATGGGACAGATAATGGCAAAGGAACTTTCACCACTTTTCCAGGAGGCATCGAGCCCTTCCATTTTGCTGTTTTAGGGGATACTCGTACCAGACATGACTTTCATCAAAGAATAGTGGATAAAATAATTGATGAAGATCCATTATTTGTTGTGAATACCGGTGACTTAGTAAGCAAGGGCAACAGTATGGATGATTGGGATCATTTTTTCAGGATTAATGACACTTTAATTCGTAATGTTCCTTATTATACAGTTTTAGGGAATCATGAGCAAGATTCTGAAAACTATTACAATTTCTTTTCTTTACCTGGAAATGAGAGCTATTACTTTTTCTCAGTCGGAGATGCCTTATTTATTACTCTTGATATGGAAGGGGAAAATCATAGTGCACCGGAATTTTTAGAAGGCGAGAGCAGAGATGCTTTCTGGAATAATATTAATAAGAAATATTTTGAAGAAGAGAAAAAATGGCTTGAAAATCTTCTAACTTTGAATAGTGATGCCGGTTATATTTTTGTATTTTTTCACCCTACTTATTATAGTATAAAGGAGAGTAGAGTTGAAGATGCCGAACTGAGAAGAGAATTCTGGGGAGACATTTTTGAGCGTCATAATGTGACTGCTGTATTAAATGGACACGATCATTATTACCATCATGCTGAGCATGGAGGAACTCATTATATAGTTACAGCAGGTGGCGGCGCACCTTTATATGATACAGATGCGATACAACCCGAAACGGTTAAGTATAAAAAAATTGAGCATTTCATGAGAGTAGATGTGGGCTTAGAGCAAGCAACAATGAAAGCCATCGATATCAATGGTGAGCTTATCGAAGAGATTGTTGCGGAGAGGAGGAAGTAGTTTTATTTTGTATTGTATGCAATATGCTAGCCCCAAAGGGCATACACGGACACTTAATTATCGTTACTCTATAGTTAATAAGTGAATTAGGCTTTTTTATCCCCCCGCTTTGACACAGGCTCGTCATTGCGATGGAGTCCGAGGCGCGAGGGCGACTGAAGTAATCTCGTCATCGACCCTGATAAAGTTGCATCATTGGGAAGCCAAAGGTGCAAAAGCAACTAAATATGAATGAATTACTAACT
>JAGLDP010000191.1 GCA_023145515.1 Bacteroidales bacterium | reverse complement strand
CATATTGATATTATGGACGGCAACTTTGTTCCGAACTTCTCTATTGGCACTCCTGTGCTCAAAGCTATTCAGGAACATGCTAAAAAACCTCTTGATGTTCACCTTATGGTTGTTGATCCTGATCGTTACATCCCATTATTTCACAAACT
This sequence comes from Bacteroidales bacterium, assembly GCA_023145515.1. Classification (GTDB taxonomy): domain Bacteria; phylum Bacteroidota; class Bacteroidia; order Bacteroidales; family UBA12481; genus JABHCC01. Next base: position 2,539 of record JAGLDP010000191.1, on the reverse strand, counting down.
CGGAGCAGATGTGTTAACTGTTCATTATGAAGCATGTACTCATTTGCATCGTACTGTTCACATGATTAAAGATCTTGGCTTAAAAGCAGGAGTCTGCCTAAATCCTCATTCACCAATACATCTATTGGAGGAAATATTACCTGATGTTGATTTGATTCTGATTATGTCTGTTAACCCAGGCTATGGTGGCCAGTCGTTTATCCCCAGATCTATCGAAAAGATCAGAAAACTCAATCAAATAAAACAGGAAAGCCAACTTAAATTCCTCATCGAAGTTGACGGTGGAGTTGACACTAAAAATGCCAGCGCTCTGGTCAAAGCTGGTGTAAATGTACTGGTTGCTGGTAATACAGTATTCTCTTCTCCTAATCCTGCAGATACAATCCAGATTCTGAAAAATGCCTAAGCATGATCAAGAATTTTAAGGTCGACCCCATTATTGAGTTGATCAGATCAGCCGGAGAGTTGATCATGCAATTCTACAATTCAGGCAATATTCAGGTACAAACCAAAACAGATAATTCTCCTGTCACAAATGCTGATAATGCATCTAATGAACTAATTCTAAAGGGATTATCATTCCTTTATCCTAACATCCCAATAATCAGTGAAGAATCTGATAATACTCCTTATGAAATCAGGAAAAATTGGGAATATTGCTGGATGGTTGATCCACTTGATGGCACTAAGGAGTTCATTAATCAGAATGGTGAATTTTCTGTGAACATTGCCCTCATTCATAATAATAAACCGGTGGCAGGGTTTATCTATTTTCCGGTTCAGGGGTGGACATATTATGCGGTAAAGGGACAGGGGGCATTTAAGAGAGAATCGTCTTTCGGGAGAACGAAGTTTTCAGAGCTCAGTTATCAGAGGTCTGATAATCATAAATCTAAAATCAGGGTTATGATTTCTCGTTCTCATTCCGGACCACGTGAACTTGAATTTGTGAAAGAACTCAAGAATAAGGGATATAAGGTGAAGACTCTTCCTCATGGTTCTGCAATGAAGCATTGTTTAATAGCTGAAGGGAAAGGGGATATTTATCCCAAATTCGGTGCTTGTTCTGAGTGGGACACTGCCCCGGGACAAATAATTCTGGAGGAGGCGGGAGGAAAAGTTACACGCACAGACAATGGTGAATCCTTATCTTACAATAAGCATGATTTCATAAACCCTGAATTTGTCATGTGGGGACCGGGCATCCCTACAGACCTTTTGAGTAATCATCAAGGTAGCTGAAGTTTTTGGTCAGCTCTCCCTTCTCTGTAATACTGGCACGTTCAATCACCTTTTCCGGATCATTCAAGACCAAACGAGGTAAAATTTCTTTCACCAACACATCTGAAAACTCATCAGAAGCATCGCGCGGAAGCTCACCCGGCAGATTATCTACAGTCATCATTAGAATATCATTGTAGCGATAAAAGGGATCTGCAATAGTGGTAGCATGCGTAGTGGTAGGCACCGATCCATTGATATCACAAGAAATATCTGCAATAACCATACTATTTTGATCCAATTCATCCAGTTCAAACATCCGTGGCGAATCAGGATCCCAGAAATGTGCAGCAATATATAAATCAGTCTTTTGCAAATATTTTAGAGCAGTAGAATGGTAATCTTTTGGATTATCGAAAAAATGCTTAAGATCAAAATCCTTACCATCATTACGAGCCACATAATGCCATGGATCGATCCTACAGAATACAGGCTCATTGAATTCTCCGGCAGAAAATTCCTCAGGACTCACTTCCCTGATTCCCAGTTTATTTAAGGTCTCCATAGCACCTTGAGCAACTCGTCCACCACCACTCAACAGAATTCTGGTATTCTTCAAAACAACCTTATCCAATTGGGCATCCATTTCCTGACGATCGTGACAGTTATTAGCAGGTTTAAGTTCAAAATCGCCAGTATATACACCCAATCCTCGGAGTCCGTTAAAAGCACCAACAATTCCGGCCCATCTGCCAAAAGCGATTAATCGTATTCCATTTGTATCAGTCAGATACTCATAATCGATCATATGGATTCTTTTATCCAGAAATGCCTGAAGTAATTTGCGATTATATGCTTGTTCTTTGGCCACATGTGCAAAAAACAGGTATGTTTTATCGGGTATCAATGCTGGAATATCCACTTCTTTCACACCAATCAGGATATCACAATCAGACAAATCTTCCTGAAGTGCAATTCCCAGTTGAGTATATTCATCATCTTTATAGCATCTAATTGAGCTTGCTTGAACTAGTACATCAATATTCGGCAATAGTTTTTTCAGTTCTACTATTCGATTAGGAGGCAGTGCCACACGGTGATCTGGTGGCACTTTAGTTTCGCGCAGAACGCCTATTTTAATTACTTCCATAAATAGTTATTAGCTCAATGAGAACTGTGAATTTAGTAAATTTTCTGTACTTTTGTGCTCCTATTGGGGCTGCCCTGGTTTTGACATCAAGGTGAACTGGTATGTAAGCATGCCGAGTACTGGAACAACACTCGTAAAACTTAGTTTCAAACTTTTATTTGGCGAAAA
>JAGLDP010000190.1 GCA_023145515.1 Bacteroidales bacterium | reverse complement strand
ATGGCTTTGAAAATGCTTGCCTCTGGCCGAATACTGGGAAAAGAATACGTCGACAGCCATTTAGAACTGGAAACCAATATCCAGGTCAGAGCTGAAATGGAGAAAATGGGCGGAGTGGTTTATAAGAAGTGCAGGATATTTCAGAAGAGTCTGCTTGGGTAATTAGAGATTCATAAAATGTCACCACCAGCACTTTTTTTAGTAATGGTTTAGTTGTTTTGTTATTTTTGTTGATTCATAAAATTGAATTATCATGAAGCATATTTTATTGTTTTGTTTTGTTTTTATTTTGGGTTTCTCATTAATTGCCCAGGATAAAGTTGAGCCAACCTGGGAATCAATTGATGCCCGTCCGATTCCAGAATGGTTTTCTGATGCAAAGTTTGGAATTTTCATACATTGGGGACCATACTCTGTGCCTGCCTGGACTCCAAAAGGAACCTATACAGAATGGTATCAGTATTGGCTGCAAAACAAGACTTTGTTTGGAAATGGTGATTTCTCTGGTAATGAAGTGCTTGATTTCCATAATGAGCTATATGGAGAAGATTATTCCTATTACAATTTTGGAGATGATTTCAAGGCTGAATTGTTCAATCCTGATGAGTGGGCAGATCTGTTTGTTAGGTCAGGAGCCAAATATATTGTTCCAACATCAAAGCATCATGATGGTTTTTGCATGTGGCCAAGTGCTACAGCCAATAAAACCTGGGGTTTTCCATGGAATAGTATGGATATTGGTCCGAAAAGAGATTTAGTAGGGGAATTATCTGATGCTATACATAAAACAGATATTAAGATGGGGCTGTACTATTCTGTGTATGAGTGGTATAATCCATTATTTACAACTGATTTGAATAGGTTTGTTGATGAGCATTTTCATCCACAATTTAAAGACCTTGTAACAAGATATAAACCTGAGCTAATTTTCGCTGATGGTGAATGGAGTCATACTGCCGAAGAGTGGAAGTCGAAGGAACTTTTGGCATGGTTGTTTAATGAAGGCGGATGTGGAGATGATCTTGTGATTAATGACCGTTGGGGAAAAGGAATTCGTTTTAATCATGCAGGTTATTATACTGCTGAATATGATCCTACTTATGAAGGTGATCATCCTTGGGAAGAATGTCGTGGTATGGGATTCTCCTTTGGATACAACAGAGCCGAAGATGCCTGGGATTATAACACGCCCCAAACATTGATTCTTCTGTTAGTAGATGTGGTGAGCCGGGGTGGAAACCTATTGTTAGATATTGGTCCGGATTCAGATGGCAGAATTCCTCCGATTATGCAAGATCGATTATTGGCAATTGGTGATTGGCTTAAGGTAAATGGTGAAGCCATTTATGGAACACGTAAATATGAACGAACATGCCAATGGAGTGAGGGTAGTGTGGATCATCCTAAAGAGGGAAGTCATTATACTTCAGCAACTTATGTGCTGAAGCAAACAGTTGATCCTGATCCTGGATTTGCCGTTAAAGAAGTTTTCTTTACTCAAAAACCAGGCGCTGTCTATTGTATTTTACCCAAATATCCGAAAGAGAGTATCGTTATCCGGAATATTCATCCATCCACATCTTCCAGAATAACTATGCTGGGTTACGAAAAGGCTCTTAACTGGGTGCGAACGAAAGACGGCATAAGAGTAGAAGTGCCAGCGTTAATACCGGGAGAGATTCCTTGTCAGCATGCTTGGACTATTAAGATTAGTAAATAGAAAAGGTTTTTCAAAAAGCTTGTATAATCATGAGAGGTTTATTTGTAGTATTTTTCCTGATGTTATTCGGAACAGTTACTGTGGCACAAAATGCTAAGGTTCTGGCTGCCTGGAATTCTATGAAGCCTAAGTATAATGATTTAGATAAGGCTATGGAAGCAATTGATGCTGCTGCATTGCATCCAAAAACCAGCAAGGTTGCCAGAACATGGTATTACAGGGGTAAATGCTACCATAAACTGCATAATACCACAGTTGCAAAGTATAAGAGTTTAAGTCCGAATCCCTTAAAGATAGCCTATAAGTCTTATGTGATAGCGAGAAATTTGGATACAATGAATAACTATCCTGATATTGAGTTTAAGCTTAAACTCATAGGTGCTGAATTGTTCAATAGAGGTGCTGCTAACTATCATCAGAAGAAGTTCAGGGAATCATTGGAGGCATTTGAAATGGCTTTGACTATAAATGCATTACCCTTTATCAATCAGGTTGATGCAGAGATCGTATTTTATGCTGCTATTGCCGCTGATCAGGCTGGTTTGTACGATAAAGCTTTGTCTTACTATCATAGGTCGATTGAGTTAAAAAGTCATGGCAGTGATGTGTATCATTATGTTGCCAAAGTTTTTATGGCCAAAGGAGATACTGCACACGCCATTAAGTCGTATGAGGATGGCATAATTGCTTTTCCTGATGATAATGGATATCTCTACATTCAGCTGATAAATTATTACTTGCAACAAGAAGATATTGATAAAGTTGTAGAATACGTGGAGCCAGCCGTCGAGAAAAACTCAGAAAATGCCTCTTTGTGGAATGTTTATGGTACTGCATTTGAAGACACTGATCAGGAAAAGGCAAGTATAGGATTCATAAATGCCATAGAGCAGGATTCCACTTTTTTTGAACCTTATTATAATATCGGGACACTTTACTACAATCAGGGAGTTGATGCTTATGATGTGGCCAAGGTAATCCCATTAGACAGAATAGTAGAGTATAATGCGGCTATTAGCAAGCGAGATAAGTTCTTTGCTCTGGCTTTACCATACTATGAAAAGGCAGTGGAAATTGATAGCAATAGCAGCGATTTACTCATTGCTTTAAAGGAAATCTACATCAGATTGAAGATGCAAGATCAATTGACAGAGGTTACTGAGCTTATTGAGGGACTTAGATAATCTTATTGATTGTATTTTAATCAAAAAAATGCTTAAATTGTGATCAAATAATTTAAGCTATGTATTTAAGATCCAATATCAAGCTCCTTAGAAAACGTCGGGGGCGGACACAAGAGGAGGTTTCAAACTATCTTAAGATGAAAAGATCTACCTATTCAGGTTATGAGAATGGCGTTGCTGAGCCTGGATTTGAAGTGACTATTCTCTTGTCTGATTATTTTGGTGTGGCTATGGATACCTTGGTTAGAGTGGATTTGTCAGTATTGCCTGATAGCCAGTTGAGGCAACTTGAAGATGGGTTTGATGTGTATTTGAAAGGAACACAATTGCGCGTACTGGCTACTACTGTTGATGCTCAGAATCATGATAATATCGAACTAGTGAGTGAAAGAGCCAAGGCGGGATATAAACGTGGTTATGCTGACCCGGAGTATATACGCGAATTACCTGTTTTTCAGTTGCCATTTCTGTCGCCTGAGCGAAAGTATCGTACCTTTCAAATACAGGGAGATTCAATGCTTCCTATCCCGGATAGTAGTTATGTTACTGGTGAGTTTATTGAGAATTGGGAGTACCTGAATAAAGGTGATGCATGTATTGTTCTTACTAAAGAAGATGGCTTGTTGTTTAAAATTATTCAGAAGGATTTCAGAAAAAAGCAATTTGTTCTGCATTCTTTAAATAGACAATATGAGCCGATCTCAATTCTGGTTGAGGATGTTGCAGAGATATGGAAGTTTATCCATTATATCAGTGGAGAAATCCCTGATCCTTTGAATCCAGATCAGGAAATATATCAGGTGGTTGCAAATATCCAGGAAGACATTAGGGAGATAAAGAATAATATCAAATCTGTAAAATAGAGTACATCGCAATGTGCTTATGCGAAATATAAAATGTTTGCTGTTGTTGACATAGAAACTACAGGTGGTAGTCCTAGAAAAGAAAAAATCACGGAAATAGCTGTCTATATCCATGATGGACTGAAGATTGTGGATGAGTTTAGCTCTCTGGTGAATCCTGAGTGTAATATTCCGTACTTTATTACCGGACTAACAGGGATTACCAATGAGATGGTATCAGATGCTCCAAAATTCTTTGAAATTGCTCGTGAAATTGTTCAAATAACTGAGGGCCATATTTTTGTTGCTCATAATGTGAATTTTGATTACAGCTTTGTCAGACAGGAATTTAAAAATCTGGGATTTGAGTTTAATCGCAAAACTCTGGATACGGTTAAATTTGCTCGACAAGTAATACCTGGTTTACCTTCTTATAGTTTAGGACGTTTATGTAAGCAGTTAAATATCTCTTTGACTAACAGACACAGAGCTGCCGGTGATGCATTGGCAACAGTGAAATTGCTGGAAGAACTTCTATCCAGGGATAAGAAAAAAATTGCCAGCAAAATTTTGAAACCAGGATATCCTCAGGGTATTAACCCTAATATATCTAAGAAGCTTCTGAATAAACTGCCTGAGGAGCATGGAGTGTACTACCTATGGGATGAGCAGGGTGAACTTATCTATATTGGGAAAAGTATTAATATCAGATCAAGAATATTTCAACACTTATATAATAATTCAACCCACCGTGCAATGGAGATGCGTGAGAAAGTTGCAGATATCACATGGGAATTGACTGGAAATGAATTAACTGCATTGTTGTTAGAGTCTGATGAGATTAAGAAGCACAAGCCAATTTATAACCGTAAGCTACGTAGAAGTGTTTTTGTATTAGGACTATTTTCAAAGCTTGATAAAGAGGGATATATCATATTGTCATTGGAATCAACTAATAATGGTGATCAAGCAATTACAACATTCACCTCAAAACGGGAGGGGAAGGAAATACTCCATAAATGGGTAGCTGAATTTAAGTTGTGCCAAAAGTTTGCAGGATTATATGATCATGCAGGAGCTTGTTTTCAACATGGGATAGGAGAGTGTAATGGTGCCTGTTGTGGTGCGGAGTCACCAGAAGTATACAATGCCAGGGTGCAGCAACTGCTGAATAAATTTGAATATGCCTATCACAATTTTTTCATGATTCTTCAAGGTAGAACAAAGGATGAGATTTCTGTAATTTGGATTAAGAATGGACAGTTTCAGGGAATGGGATATGCACCAGCAGAGCATCAACAGAATACGGATTTACTTCAAGATGCTATTAAGTCTTATCCTGACAATCGTGATGTACATGCATTGATAAAAATGTATCTACGAAAGAACGACGTAAGAATTCTTCAAATATGAGCAAAAAAATTCCCCCTCCTGAACAATAGTCTGAAGGGGGAATTATTTATATTTTAAGTTTAACCTTATTACATATTACTTCCAATCCTGGTTGGCAAGTTCATATATATTCAGGTATCCAAGCTTAACTATTTTAAGCATTTTATCCCACTTGACAAGTTCTAAGTGATCACCAGGCTGGTGATACTCAGGTGGAAATCCCGCCATGAAATAGAATACTGGTATTCCAGCTTTGGCAAATGGTGCATGATCACTACCTCCTCCGGGTTGTGGACTCCCTTTAAAGTTGATGTCAAGATCTAATTCATAATCTGCATTATGCTTTTCTGCCAATTCTTTAAAAATTGGAGTAGTACTGGTGAAGGTCATGCTGATTTTTTTATCCTGATCTTCTCCCGGACTATTCCTGGAAATCATATCATAATTAAGATTACAAAGAATGTTATAATCATAGTGGTGATCAACAAAGTAACCTGATCCTATCAATCCCTTTTCCTCTCCTGTCCATGCACTAAAAATGATAGTTTTTTCAGGTTTCTCGCCAGTTGCCATCATGGCTTTAGCAATTGTCATTACTCCAACAGTACCAGAGGCATTATCATCAGCTCCGTTGTAAACCCATCCGTCTCTAACTCCAAGGTGATCATAGTGTCCGCCGATAACAATAGCATTAGTAGTGTCTTTGCCTTCCAAAACTCCTATTACATTTCTTACTCTTACCATGCTTGAATGTATGGTTGTTTTGAATTTGATGAATTTCCCTTCAAGAACCCGGGATGCTGGTTTTCCCGACTCGGCAATTTTCTTTTCCAGATCATCAAAGTTGATGTCTAAACCACTAACCAGTTCATTGACTACTCGTTGGGTTATAGTAAAATTTATGGATGCTTGTCCCAAATCATTCCCCATACGGCGCAGTGATTTTCTTACGCTGCTTCTGGCCGGACCATTTATCTCTGCATTAACAGGAAGGTTAGTTACCCATTGGCTGGTTGGATCGCTATTCGGGTTCACGCTTATTACAGCAAGTACTCCTCTTTCTCTTGCCCATGCAAAGCCTCCACGTCTGCCATACATTCTCATATACCGTGCTCTATTGCTGATATCTTCCTCAGCGACTTCAGGTTTGAATTTTGCATAAGCTTTTGAATCAGGGGCTTTATGTCCGGGAAAACCTGAAAGTTTGACAACTATTTTCCCTTTGAGGTCTAATCCTTTAAAATCATCATAGCCCTTATCATCATCTTTTAAACCATATCCAACAAAAACTACAGGTACTTCACCTGCCATACCTGTTGATCCACCTGAGATAGTAAAGTCTGTTTTGTAGTTAAAATCAATTGATTGAAATCCTTCTTCATTTTTAGTAACTACACTAAATTCCTGAGTTTCGCCAGGATAGGTTTCTACCAGATTAAAGTATTGAAAGTAGGTTCTTTTTGGAGCTGCTGGAGGAGGGCCACCTCTTCTGAAACTACGGCTCATTCGTCTTTGCTCCATATCGCCTCCGGGACTTAAACCCCAAACTTTGAACATGCTTGCAATGTAATCAGCAGCCATATATGCACCGTCAGTTCCGGTTTCACGTCCCTGAGTCCAGTCAGAGGCCAGGAACTCAAGTTGACCTTGAATAGTAGCCATATTGACAGCTTCAAAGCCAATGTCTTTTGCAGATTTCTGTGCCTGGATTGTAGATAGTCCCAGAAACAATACTGCAGAGATGAGTAATAGTTTTTTCATTTTCATAGTATAAGTGATTTAATAATTTACCAGATATTTGTTGCTAGTTCAAAAATATTTAGGAATCCAAGACGAATGATATCACGCATATACACCAGGTTAACTTTGTCTATATGATCTGTATGTTTATGGTAATCTGGTGTGAATTTTCCATGCAGAAGAAAAATTGGATATCCTGCTCTTGAAAAGGAACTGAAATCGCTGCCTCCAGTGGGTTTTTCTGATCCGTTATACTTGATATCCAGGTTGATATCAAATTCCTTAATGTGTCTTTCTGTAAAATCTCTAAATTGAGGAACCGTGGATGTATATTGAAAATCGCACTTATTGTTATTTGGATCGTCAAGTTCTACTCTTGAAATCATATCATAATTCATATAGCACTTAATGTTATTGATCAGCGGATGCTTAACATAATATGCTGAGCCAAGTAAGCCTTTCTCTTCTCCTGTCCATGCACAGAAGACTAATGTGTATTCGGGTTTAACACCAGTTTCAATTATTGATTTAGCTATAGTCATTATGCCTACTGTACCTGAGGCATTATCATCAGCTCCGTTGAAGGTTAAATTTCGTATTTGTCCTAAGTGATCGAAGTGTGCTCCAACCACTATACAGGCATCTGTATTTTTACCTTCTATTATTCCAATAACGTTTCTTGCTTGTATTACTCTGGATACCACTTCGGTCTCGATTTTCATCAACTTGCTACTTAAACTTCTGGAGTTTGGTTTTCCTTTCTTTTCAGCCTGAGCTTCAAATTTCTTGATATTCAGATCAGAGTTGTTTAGCAGCATTTTAAGTGCATCGTCAGATAATCTCACTTTTGTAAGCGTAGAATTACTTTTTGGTATTGTCAGTCGAACTCGTGGGGCAGTTCGGAAGGGCTCATCACCTTCATAGTTCTTTTCGTTATATCTGAAAGGTACATTATCTGGAATAGCTTTAAAAGACTGACCGTTAGCCTGGATTTCAATAACTGCAGCAGCACCGGCTTTTATGGCTTCAATATCTTTTCCTCTTTCAATATAATAGGCAGCATATGCATTTGAGGAACCACTAATATATTTTTTATACTGCTGTGATTCTTTATTCTTATGACCAGGAAATCCGACAAGGCGAATAATGACTTTATTTTCCACATCAATTCCTTCAAAATCATTATAGCCCTCACCTACAAAACCATAGCCAACAAAAACTAGCTCACTTTGAATATTTACAGCTCTGGTTCCTGTTGTTATAGTAAAATCAAGATTTTGGATAAGTTTTGTTTCATTAAGACTATTGTTGGTGCTTGAAATGATTGAGCAGGATTGCTTATCACCAGAACGATACTCCAAAAGGTTGAAGTTTTGGAAATAGCTTCTTTTGGGTTTTGTTGGCTGAGTATTATTTCTTGAAGATCGTCTTCTGGGTGCACGAATGTAATCGCCTCCGGGTTCAAGTCCGAATGTTTTAAACATACTTGCAATGTAATCTGAAGCCATATAAGCTCCTTTAGTTCCTGTTTCTCGTCCCATTGTCCAGTCTGATGCTAGGAACTCCATAGGACCGATGATTAGGTCCTCTGTAATGTTTTGAAAAGCTTTTTCCTTAGGAGATTCCTGAGAGACACCAAATTGTATCACGATTGCCAATAGTAAGGCTGAAAATAGAGTTCTTTTCATAGGTCAAGTATTTTCTGTTCAAACAAAAATAATTCTTGCCGAATAGAATCAACAGTTGTTTACGTTAAATTAAGTTAAATAGAAAAAAAGCTAAAATGGACTTTGCCATATTTTCGGGTTTCACGCCAAGATGGGTTTTCTGTGAAATTGTTTGCCGGGCCATGTTCCAGAATAAACAAGGCATCTTGAGCAAGACTTCCAGATCTTAAAACCAAGTTAGGAATCTCGGCAAGTTTTGGTAAGTCATAGGGTGGATCAGCAAAGATAATATCAAATTGCCGGTTAGGCTTAGACAAAAATCTAAACACATCTGTTCTGACAACATTAATAGAATGGAGTCCAATAAGCTCACAATTCTTTTGGATGGCTGCAACATGAAATCGATCGTTATCAATGCTGATCACGTCAGGGCAACCAAGTGAGGCGAACTCATAACTAATACTACCTGTTCCGGCGAAAAGATCAAGTACCCGGATATTAGCCATATCATATTTGTTCATTAGAATATTGAACAGATTCTCTCTGGCTTGATCTGTTGTTGGCCTTGCTCTGAGTTGTTTCGGAAGATTGATTCGTCTTCCACTATGTTCTCCGTGAATTATTCGCATCTGAATAGATTTATCAGATTTGAAAAATGATGTTGGGGTAGTTCATTGAATTTGTAGCTATAGTTAAAGCTTCTGTTAAATTCCTGAAATACAATGTCTTTAATATACTTTTTTAGCATTAGAAAGAATTCTGTTCGTTCATCAATGAATCCTGCCAGTTCAAGTATTGTATGCTGAGAAGGGAGTTGGAACAGATCAAAAAGATATAGTATGTAGAACACCAGGTCTTTTTCTGTTTTGTAAGGAAATGAATTGTACAACAATAGTTTTCTATCCTGAATCACAATGATATCCATAAAATTCGGGTGAATGTGTGCATAAACCCTATTATTGCCTTGAGTATTTCTTGTGGCGATCATGGCATTCTCGATCATTGGAATAGCCTGATGGAAGAAGATTGGTGAATCTAACGAATTCATAGCCAGATTGTGAATATTCTCAGGTATGGAGTAGACAAGATAGGCATCAATTTCCTTTATATACTTCTCAAGTTGGATTAGCCCATTTTCTGATTGCCCCATAAATTCACTATAAAGTGCACTCTCAGCTTTGTCAAATAATGGAGCAGGAATAAGTGAAGCTTTGGGGTATGTATAGAACACTCTACAAAGTTTGTAATTGCGTTTCAGATACCCTTCGGTGCTTAATAGTACATTAAGCTTCTGAAATAATGCATCTCCATCCAGTTTTTCCTCAAACACAATGTTTTTAAAAGCGAGGAATTTCATGTGCACAGTATTCAAAATCGCAAAAGTGAGTCCGCCTGAATGTAATTGCAGAGATAAATGATATGAGGATGTGATGTTAATATCAAATGAATTGTCAAGAATAAATAGGTTCCTCATACTAAACTATAATGGATTTCTATGAGTGCTAAATTCACAAAAAAAAATAGCTTCACCAAAGTTGGCAAAGCTATTCTTTAAAGAAATAAATATTTTTACTCCCAGTTACCTGCGTTATTGTTAGCTTCATTAATATCGCCAACCTTCAAACCAGGAAATTCTGTGTAATCATTTAAGTTGATAATCAACTGCCTGTCCATGCCATTCAAAATATCAAAGTTGAGAGCTGATGCCATAAAGATTTGTACTTCAACCTGAGAAGCAGTCATAATTGATCCTGCTTCCATTTCAAATTTAACTCCTTGAGTAAATGGAACGTATTGTAAGTCATCTACAGAGTATTTACCATGGAAAATTGAATCAATAACCCGTACATAGAAAGTATCTCTTACGATAAGACCCATTGCAACAGCAAGGGAATCATCAAGACTTCCTTCTGCATACTCAACAGGAAAAGAATCTTCTTTCACAAAATGTATAAGTGTATCAAAGCTTCCTGTGTATTTTCCGTAAACAGATTTGTACGAAACCTGAGCTGTACGGACATCTTTAAGTCGCTGAACAACTTCCTCATACCGTGTGATTTTTTCTTTGTCAAAGTTGATCGGCTTCATTACGCCTGCATAAATAAAGTATGACAACGCAATTATAGCGAAAAACAAGAGGACTTGTGCAATGATTTTAACTGCTTTCATCTGGTCTTATTTGTTTAATTTTGTGCAAATTTATAAATGTTTTTCAAATAACTTACCCCTTATTAGGGTTTTTTGGTAAATGCGTAATTCCCATTTTTTATCAGATTTTGTTGCAGAGATAGGCTACAGGCCCACAGAGGGCCAATCTACAGCCATTCAAGATATTTCTGACTTCATTTGGAATAAATTTCAAGATGAGATATTTATTCTGAAGGGCTACGCCGGTACAGGCAAAACAACACTCATTGCTTCTGTGGTAAGGGTACTCAAAAGGTATAAACGCAGAACAGTTTTACTAGCACCTACAGGCAGGGCTGCAAAGGTCTTGACAAGTTATTCAGGACATCAGGCCTTGACTGTTCACAAAAAGATATATAGGCAAAAAAAGATGAATGATGGATTTGCTGAGTTTGGACTCGATAGGAACCTTCATAAGAATACTCTATTTATTGTTGATGAAGCTTCTATGATTTCTAGTCATTCAATGGATTTATCAATCTTTGGTAGTGGAAGATTATTAGATGATTTGATTAGTTATGTTTATTCTGGAGTTGATTGCAAACTTATCTTTTGTGGAGATACAGCTCAGCTCCCACCAGTGGGTTTAGATATAAGCGAAGCGCTAAGTGTTTCTGTAATTGAGCGTTATGGTTTTAATGTTAAGCAAGCAGTATTGAAAGATGTAGTCAGGCAGGATCAGCTTTCAGGAATTTTACACAATGCCACATCTTTACGAACTCACTTGGCTGGAGAGGTAAATGGTCTATTCCCTAAACTTACTAACGAAGGTTTTTCAGACTTTATTAGATTAACCGGGAATGATTTGATTGATCAGATTCAAAGCTCCTATGATAATCCGGGCATTGATGAAACCATTATCGTTTGTCGTTCAAATAAACAAGCAAATAAATATAATCAGGGAATACGAGGTCGGGTACTTTGGAAAGAGGAGGAAATTACAACAGGCGAACAGCTAATGGTGGTGAAGAATAATTACTATTGGTTAAAAGATGAAGATGAGATTGATTTTATTGCTAATGGTGATGTTATTGAGCTTGTCAGGGTGCAGGAATACAGGGAGTTATATGATTTGAGGTTTGCAAAAGTATTAGCCAGACTAAAGAGTTATCGGGATTTAGAATTTTCATGTTGGATACTTTTAGATACGCTTACTGCAGAAACTCCTGCAATGCATAGGGATGCAATGAAGGAATTCTATTTTAAAGTCATGGATGATTATCAACATGTGAAAGGGAAGAAACAACGAATGGATGCAGTAAGGGAAGATCAATTTTTTAATGCTCTTCAGATAAAATATGCTTATGCTGTAACCTGTCATAAGGCGCAAGGAGGACAATGGGAGCACGTGTATGTGGATCAGGGATATATAACAGAAGATAAGCTTGACAGAGACTATTATCGTTGGCTGTACACAGCTGTGACCAGAGCTACCTCGAAACTTTTTCTCGTAAATTTCAAAGACGAATTTTTTAAATAGGAACTTTCCTCTAATGCTCTGTTCTGTATGACTTCTTGATTATTGAGCTCCTATATCGACAACTAATTTTTGAATCTTTTCTTCAAGACTTTTATGTGCAGCTTTTAATTCTTCAGCGGAATCTATTTTTTTGCGTGTTGAAAAGTAGAACTTAATCTTTGGTTCAGTACCAGACGGCCTTATAGATATTATTGATCCATCCTGGGTTAAGAATTGTAATACATTAGACTTGGGGAGCTTTATATCATATCTTAGATCAGATATCATATCAACAGATTTTTGCTTGCGAAAGTCATGAATCATTACCACATCAGAGCCCGCAAGGGTGAGGGGAGGGTTACTCCTCAAATTCTCCATTATTGCAGCAATTTCTTCTGATCCTGATTTTCCTTTTCTTACTATTGATATAAGGTGTTCTTTGAATAGTCCAAATTTCACATATACTTCATCTAAAAGCTCCATCATATTTAGTCCTTTGCTTTTTGCCCATACTGCCACCTCGGCAATCAAAGCACAAGACATAACTGCGTCTTTATCTCTTATGAAATCTCCTGCGAGATATCCATAAGACTCCTCACCCCCAACTATGAATTTTTCATGTCCTTCCTTTTCCTTAATGATGTTTGCTATATACTTAAAACCTGTTAACACTTCATATGAATTTACGCCGTATGAATTTGCTATTTCACTAAAAAGAGGAGATGTGACAATGGTTTTAACGATGAACTCATTTCCTTTTAATAAACCCTTATTCTTCCATTCATTCAACATATAATAAACCAGAAGAGAACCTGTTTGATTGCCATTCAATAGAATGAATTCATTATCACCATTATTGACAGCAATACCCACTCTATCTGCATCCGGATCAGTTGCCATAACAATATCAGCCTGTACCTCCTTAGCTTTCTGGATGGCCATGTTCAGAGCTGCTTTTTCTTCTGGATTTGGAGAAATGACAGTAGGGAAATTACCATCAGTAACATCCTGTTCGGGAACATTAAATACAGATGTAAATCCAAAATCTTTAAGAGAGTTAGGAACAAGTTCAACACCCGTTCCGTGAATTGGAGTATATACAATCTTTAAGTCAGAATACTTTTTGATGAGTTCAGGATTCAGGCTCAGAGACTTAACCTCCTTTAGGTATTTATCGTCCATTTCTTTACCAAGAGCCATAATTTTGGCTGTGCCTCCAGAGAATTTTACTTCGTCAATAGTTTGAATATTTGCCACCTCGGCGATTATGGCTTCATCATGTGGACTAATTATCTGTCCTCCATCATCCCAGTAAACTTTATAGCCATTATATTCCTTTGGATTATGTGAGGCAGTAATTACAATTCCCGACTGACATCCCAACTCCCGTATTGCAAAAGATAGTTCTGGAGTTGGACGAAGTGATTCAAAAAGGTAGGCCTGTATTCCATTTGCAACAAATACATTGGCAGTAGTTTCTGCGAAGAACTTGCTTTGATTCCTGCAATCATAAGCAATGGCTACTGAAATAGTTTTTAATTCGGCGAAGCTTGCTAAAAGATAGTTTGCCAGACCCTGAGTTGCCATTCCGATTGTGTACTTATTTACACGATTTGTTCCCGGACCCATTATTCCCCTCAATCCACCTGTCCCAAATTCCAAATCTTTATAGAATGATTCAATAAGTTCATCAGGATTAGACTCCAGCATGTTCTTGACTGCTTTTCTGGTATCCTCATCAAATAATTCGCTTGTCCATGCTTTTGCTTTGGACTCTACCGTATGCAATAATTCCTGTTCAGCCTTCATAAAACTCCTCCTATTTAGTTAACAGTATTTCAATACAATTCTTCAAGCTATCTCGCCAGTAAGGTATGGAAATTCCGAAGTCCCTGGCGGTAGAATCGGTATTTAAAACAGAATAAAATGGACGCGTAGCAGGAAGCGGGTACATTTCAGAAGGTATTGGAGTAATTGTACATTCCAATTTTCCGAATTCCATTATTGCTTTGGTGAAATCGAACCATGAGGCGCACCCTGAGTTTGCATAATGGTAGATCGATATACCATTACTATTCTCTGAATTATTCAGTTTATGCTTAAATATGTTCAGTATAGCTAATGCCAGGTCTGTAGCGTAGCAAGGTGAGCCTATCTGATCGGATATAACATTTAGTTGCTCGCGCTCATTGCCCAGTCTGAGCATAGTTTTTACAAAATTCTGTCCGAATTCAGAATATAGCCATGATGTTCTAACGATCCACCCATCAGGATTAATCTTCATAATTGCAGCTTCCCCTGCCGCCTTGCTTTTTGCATAAACAGAGGAGGGGTTTGTTGGTTCGCTCGATAAATATGGTCTGAATCCTTCACCAGAAAATACGTACTCGGTTGAGATATGTAGAAAAGTGCATGCTGTTTCTTTACAAGCTTTAGCGAGATTGAGAGAGCCTTTTTCGTTGATTAAGAAAGCCAGATCGATTTGATCTTCAGCCTTATCAACCGCAGTATAGGCAGCACAATTGATTATGCCTTCAATTCTTTCTTCTCTTATCAAAGCACAGATTGCATCGTAGCTTGTTATGTCTAGTTCTGTTTGATCAGTATAAATAAAACTAAATTCAGGAAATTGATCTGCCACCTTTTGAAGCGACATCCCCAATTGTCCGTTAGCTCCAGTTATCAGCAGTTTCATAATGCAGGTTTCTAATAATTAAAAATTCATTTCAGCCTGAGATAAGGATGGCATGTTTATGTCTTTACCTGATATAATTCGTTTATCCTCAGGGATCATCCAATCAATAGCCAGATCCAAATCTGTATAAATAATACCGCGCTCAGATTCAGGTTTATATAGCTCATCACACTTATAATAGAATACAGCTTCATTACTAAGAACAGCAAATCCATGTGCAAATCCTTTTGGTATTAGCATCTGCCGTTTATTTTCAGCCGATAGAAGAGTTGAGAAGCTTTTTCCAAATGTGTCAGATTCTTTTCTCAGATCGACGGCCACATCCAGTACTTCCCCAAGCAAAACTCGCACAACTTTGGTTTGTGAATAGGGAGCTAGTTGATAATGCAAACCTCTGATAACGCCATAAGAGGACTTAGATTGATTATCTTGCACAAAGTCTTGATTGATACCCAGGTCTCTCCATTCTTTAAGATTAAAACTCTCAAAAAAATATCCACGTGAATCTTCAAAAACACGCGGCTCCAGAATAATTAATCCTTCTATTCCAGTTTCAACAATATTCATAATTTGTTTATCAATTATATTACAAAGATCTGATATTATCTTTAGCTAAACTCATCAGATATTCTCCATATTGATTATTCGTCAAGGATGTAGCTAACTGAAGTAGTTGATCTCTAGTTATATATCCTTTATTATATGCAATTTCCTCTAGGCAGGCAACCTTTAATCCCTGCCGTTGTTCAATGGTTGCAATAAAATTGCTGGCCTGAAGGAGACTTTCGTGAGTGCCGGTATCTAACCAGGCCATTCCACGACCAAGCAGTTGAACATTTAAAGAGTCTTCTTCAAGATACAATCTATTGAGGTCAGTTACCTCTAACTCACCTCTGGGCGAAGGTTTCAATTTTTTAGCTTTTTCAACAACTGTATTATCATAAAAATACAAACCGGTTACTGCATAATTTGATTTTGGTTTTTGGGGCTTTTCTTCCAGACTAAGAACCTTTCCATTTTTATCAAAGTCAGCAACTCCGTATCGTTCAGGATCACTTACATAATATCCAAATACTGTAGCTCCATGTTTTAATGATGCTGATTCAGTCAGAATACTTCCGAAGTTATATCCATAAAAGATATTATCTCCTAAAACCAGAGCCA
>JAGLDP010000019.1 GCA_023145515.1 Bacteroidales bacterium | reverse complement strand
ACGAGGGATATTCGGACGAGTACAAAACCGTGATATTCGCCTTGGGTCAGCTGAATTTGCTGGTTCAGCCACGCCAGAAGAAGATAGTCTCTCTTCACGTGTATACCTATCAATAGATTCAAATATCAAAGGACATTTCACAATAAGTAATACATATCGTGAAGGATTTCATTCGGTTGTTAGTAGTCTCAATGAGCAATACGAGTTATACTTGCTTTCAGGAGATAATGATTCTGAAAGAAAGCACTTGTCAAAATATTTCAAAGACAACAAGCTCCATTTTAACCAACAGCCTAACGATAAGATGTCGTTCATTTCTTCTCTTCGTGAAAAGGGACATCATGTGATGATGATTGGTGATGGATTAAATGATGCCGGAGCATTTATGAAAGCTGATGTAGCCTTATCCATTGCAGATGATGTGTATCACTTCTCTCCTGCCGGAGATGCTATTATTAAAGCCAGCACCTTCAGCCTTTTAAGTCGGTTTATTCATTTTGCAAACAAGAGTTTAGTTATTGTTAAACTGAGTTTTTTCATCTCTCTATGTTATAATGTTGCTGGCTTATCGTTTGCCCTCTCAGGTAATCTTTCTCCTGTGGTGGCTGCTATCCTAATGCCTCTGAGCTCAATATCTGTGGTAAGCTTCGCAACCTTCAGCACTAAAGTATTGGGAAGATTTATTTTAGGAAAAACTAAATAAGATCTAGCATTTAATAATATGAGAAATCTAATCGCATTGTGTCTTTTCAGTTTATGCATTCTGCCTGCCTGCCAATCAGAATCCGGAATTCTTATTGAAGCTGAGAGCTTTACGCAAAAAGGAGGATGGATCGTTGATCCTCAGTTTGTTGAACAAATGGGCTCACCCTACCTGATGGCTCACGGCATGGGTGAACCGGTTGTAGATGCAATAACACTAATTGACATTACTGAATCAGGACAATATAATATTTGGCTTAGAACGATGAACTGGGCTCCTGGAAACTGGGAAGCTCCCGGACAATTTGCAATCGCAATTGAGAATGAACTATTGCCAGTAACTCTCGGACAATCTGATAGTTGGAGCTGGGTAAAGGCAGGGGAGATGCATCTTGATCAGGGCGAAAACACTCTTAGATTAGTTGACAAAACCGGCTTCAACGGACGTTGTGATGCTATCTGGATCTCTCAGAATCAATCGGCTCCCCCCTCCAAAAAAGACGAATTAAACCGCTGGAGAAAAAAACGTTTGGGTAGCCTGGATACTCCAGAGACGGTTAAAAACTATGACCTCGTTATTGTAGGAGGCGGTATAGCAGGATGTGCAGCAGCCATTTCTGCAGCTGAGCATGGACTTCAGGTTGCTTTGGTACACGACCGACCTGTTCTGGGAGGCAATGCTAGTAGTGAGATACGTGTTCATACGCTTGGAATCTATGGTAAATTTGAACGCATTCTCAAAAAACTTGATACCAAACACTATCCCAATGGTTCTCCGGAGGCCTATGAGGATGACGAAAAAAGACATCGGAATATTGAGGGCTATAAGAATATCAAGCTATTTCTGAATTGGCGGGCATACAGTACTGTCACCAAAAACCATAAGATCACTTCTGTGGATGTTCGTGAAACATCAACAGGTGAGCAATTACGCTTTGAAGCCCCCTATTTTATTGATTGTACAGGTGATGGCTGGATAGGCTACTGGTCTGGGGCAGAGTATTTCTACGGAAGAGAAAGTGCAAATACTTATGGCGAAGGCTGGGATAAATACGGCGAAACATGGAGTCCGAAAGTTGCAGATAATGCTGTAATGGGAGCATCAGTTTTATGGCGTACATGTTCAGATGATACAATCAGCATATTCCCCTCCGTACCTTGGGCACTGGAAGTAGCCGGCAGCCATGCAGCAAGAAAAGGAACCTGGAATTGGGAATTTATTAGCCAGGATTATCATCAAATCGATGATGCTGAAACAATCAGAGACCACATGCTGAAAGCTATAATCGGATCATTTTACAATGAAAAACAAAAACCTGGAAATGAAAACCTGAAACTTGAGTGGATGTCGCACCTACTTGGCAAAAGAGAATCAAGGAGGCTAGTGGGTGACCATATTTATACTTTTAACGATGCACGTGAAAATCGAGAATTCGCTGATTCTGTTGTAGTTGAAATTCGTGAAGTTGATGTCCATTATCCTCAGAATATCCTTAATGAATCCATTCCAGATTTTCTCACTGACGCAATGTTTTACAATACCGGTCGGTATTACATCCCTTATAGAAGCCTTTACTCAAAAGATATTGAAAACCTATTCATGGCAGGACGCTGCTTTAGCTGTTCTCACATTGGATTGGGCGGACCAAGAGTAATGCTGACAACCGGACAAATGGGAGCGGCGGTTGGAATTGCGGCCTCTCTGTGCATAAAATACAAGGCTACACCCCGGGATATATACGATGAGCACTTGGAAGAGTACTGGAAATTAATTCTGGCTCAGCAGTAATACGCAAGGGCCACGACTACTCACCATGACTCACAAAAACTTTCTTTGTAACTATCTCACCATCCTGGCGATATCTGATAAAATAAATCCCCCGGGCTAAACCACTCACAGACAAATAGAAGTAACTATTAGATACCGGGATTTTTTGATGAATAAGTATTTGTCCGCCTGCACTCACTAATTCAACAGTTTTTGAATGGGCCGAAATTGACAGTCCTTGAAGAACCAAGGCTCTCTGATCAGAGTAAAAAGTAATGCTCAGATCTGAATCAGAATTCTCATCAATGGAACTTGAACTTTCAAGTACTTTAAAAACCGGAAATGCTACGGTGTTAGTCCCAACATTCCTTGCCTTCAGATAATCATCAAAATAGTTCCAAAACACCAAGCCATCATCAGCTTCAGGCTCTAATAGATAAAATACCAGATATGCCAGAGGCTGGGCCATATCCACATACCATGAATCAGCTGGCATTGAGATCTGAGCATTGTCAAAATCACCCTCCAGAGAAGCCGGATAATGTCCTTGGTACGAGCGGCTTTGATTATTCAATTGCGTTACGGAATACTGTTCTCCCTGATAACTTGTTTCATTTGCTAATTGACTAATATCAACACCATGTTCCTGAAGCTTTTGAGCCAACTCAGTCATTTCTGCAGGAAATACATACGCTTTGGGCACCTTAGCCTCTCTGGCAGCCTGATGTTCAATATGGAGAATCACATTATTAAACCACAATCGTTTAGATGTATGTTTCCCTGATTTTACTTCATAAGCCAATAAGTCTCCGGAAGGAGGATGATCTGCATATTCAAACTCTGTTCCTCGCAACAAGTCGCCACCAGTATCCACAATCTCCTGAACCACTTCATTTTCAATTCCTGATATCAAATCTCTGATCTCATCAGCATGGTCGTTTGTGTATTCCAAAAGGCTGGTCAGGAAACTAACATTACTAAGTATCCGCTTTTCAAAGTGATCATGAGAGAAAGTCTCAACCAGCAAGGAAAGCTTATTTTTCAAAGCAAAGCTATTTGTCAGATAGCGAGGTTCTGGATACATGCCGTAAAAATGTTTCGGAGGATATTCATAAAAGCCACCATACCAAAAGGTATCAAAGCCTGCTCTCTGCCTAACCTTTTCTGAGAGCCAGGGCAGTAGATTATCATTCATGTAATTCATTGTTCCCTGATGACCTGCCGATGGAATTCCAGGAGCATAAGTAATAGCATATCCATGCCATGTTCCGTTGGTAGTATGAAGATCTACAAACATATCCGGATTCCACTTATTCATTACATTAGCAGCCAAAGCCTTACCTTCAATCGTTTCAAGCTTCAATCCATCGCGATTGAGATCAAAGCCCTGCCCGTTAGTCCTTTTTCCGGCCAAATACGGGCTCCCATCCTGATTTGATCTGTTGTTTGGTCCCAAAGCATCATTTCCATCCGGATTAAAAAGCGGACAAAACAACAATATCTGATTATCCAGCAGATAGTTCTTTGTACCAAAAGCCATTTCACGCAATAAAATCATTAATGCCTCTTTACCTTCAACTTCTCCACCATGAATATTTCCCTGAATATAAATTAATGTTTTTCCACTGGCAATGGCCTCAGCGCGACTCTCAACTTTCGGGTTAGCCATTATTACCAGCGGCAAATCTTTACCCTGATAGCTGGTACCCATAATTTCAAGGTGTACCAGATCACTATTAGCATCCAAAGCATTAACAAAACGCATCACATCAACATGCAAAGAAGTCTCCAAATACTGAGTACGCTCAGGCCGGGTAATCAAATTATCATTAAACCCAACATCCTGAGCAAAAACAAAAATACCCGAAGAGAGAAATACCAGAAGACTAATAAGAAATAAGCGCACATATCCCATAATAATATCTTTTAAAACAATAAAAATACAAAATAACCGATTCCCAAAAAATCATTATCATTGCACCTTCACATCAAAGAATAAAATATGAGTAAAGTGACTATCAACAGCTACACAGAATTTGAAGCACTTGTTGGAAAAGAGATTGGTGTAACTGACTTCCAAACAATTACTCAGGCTCAAATCAACCTCTTTGCAGATGCTACTGATGATCAGCAGTGGATACATACAGATACTTTACGAGCTGCAAAAGAATCTCCATTTGGCACTACAATTGCTCACGGCTACCTAACAGTAGCCCTTTTGGCCAGTCACTGGAATTCATTGGTGGAAGTTCGTAATGTAAAGCTACAAGTCAATTATGGCATTGATAAGTTGAAATTTGGCCAGCCTGTTAGAGTTAATGACAAGGTTCGTGTCAGAGTTAAACTTTTGTCTATTGTAAATTTAAGAGGGATTGCCAAGGCCCACCTCCATGTAAAAATGGAAATCAAGGATCAAAAAAG
The DNA here is from genome assembly GCA_023145515.1 of Bacteroidales bacterium. Classification (GTDB taxonomy): domain Bacteria; phylum Bacteroidota; class Bacteroidia; order Bacteroidales; family UBA12481; genus JABHCC01. The sequence goes on along the minus strand of JAGLDP010000019.1, from coordinate 31,784 downwards.
ATCAGTTTTCGTTGCAGATATCACCTTCCTGTATCACTTTGTGTGATAAAAAGGAAAACCAGGGAGCCTTACCGGGGACACAACTGAAGTCTGGGATTTTCGCGTAGCTATTACTTTAGCTGCTTTTTCTAATTGATTTTTTTGCCTTCCAGAGAAGCACCACCCTGGTATAAAATCAAACTTGAGGCTACTTCTCCCTCCATAACAAATTCGATTTGAGCATCAACAAGCTTTGAAAAGAATTTAAACTCAGATTCAGGGAAAACCGGACTGATACCCTGGCCAGTAGCCTGAATCATCAGTTGATTATCCTTTAGAGTAACAGTAAGAACAAATCCCTCCATCAACTCATATTCACCAAGAAGTCTTTTCAGTTGTTTATTAGATAAACTTATCTCTTTTCTGGATGTATCAACATCCAAAACTATTGCTCCCAGCTTAAGAGCCAGAGGATCAGGAGGGAAACAAGTACAGTTAGAGAATACTACTATAAATAAATCATCCTCAGGAAAGTACAAGTCCTTAGTTAAAGAACCATTTATCCCTCCACCATGCTCAATTGTACGACGATCAAGACGGTTTCCAATAATCCATCCGTATCCATATCCTGTAGATTTACCATTATTAAGTTCATAAGCTGTATGCGCCATTTTAAGGCTTTCTTCTTTAATAACTTTGTAAGAAAAAACCGCCTCATACCACTTTGACAGATCAGAAACAGTTGACATCAGTGATCCGGCAGAGTAGGGTTGGGTCATGCTTAAGTAGTTGGCATTCTGGAGATTTGAGTCATCTCTATTATAGCCAGCCACCCGCATTGAGATAATTTCCTCTGGATGATCATAACGAGAATCATCCATTCCAAGAGGCTTAAAAAACATGGATTCAATATAGTCTTCATAGCTCAATCCTGAGACATTTTCAATAATATACCCTAAAATAAAGTACCCTGAATTGTTATACATAAAGCGCTCTCCCGGCATGAAATCAAGGGAATCTCTCTTAAAATATTCAATTAATTCAAGAGGAGTGAAATCTTTTCGCTGAAGCTCCGGAGTCCATTCTTGCAAGCCTGTGTAACTCTTAATTCCTGAAGTGTGAGTCAGCAAGTGCTCAATAGTTATTACCTGTCCCTGAGTCGGGTAATCAGGAAGGTATTTTTGAAGATTATCTGTCAATGAAAGCTTTTCCTCCTCAGCCAATTTCAATATAGCACATGCGGTGAATTGCTTTGTAATGGAACCAATCCTGAATACATGTCGGGCATCCATTTTAATATTTTGCTCAACATTGGCCATTCCAAAGCCCTTATGGTAAATCAACTCTCCCTTGTGCTTAATCAATACTGTTACACCAGGGCCATCCTGGTCAAATGAATTAAGAATTGCAGAGTCTAATTCAGACATCAGATCTTGTCCGTTCACCGGAATCAGCATTGAGGAAATCAAAATGCTGAGCAGAATAATTTGTCTCATAATAATTGGCTTATTTAAATTGATTTCCATTCATAGTAAAAGCAGTTATTGAATCAGGATAGCCCCACTCAACAGGCCAACCCGGGTTAGGCCAGACAATTGTTGAATCAGAGTTAGCAAATATCATTTTCCCATAAGGAGGTGTATGGCTCACAGCTGGAAATTCACCAGGCTCAAAAATATTATTTCTAAGCTCAACACCAGCAGCTCTATGTCCACGAATGCATGTATGTGAAACCCGGTAAATATGGTTACTCTCAATTAGGTAGCCTTTTGATCCTTCATCGATAAACAATCCATTGTTAGGCGATGCATGATTCAATTCTGAGCGAAGAATATCATGAATTTCATTATTCCGGATAACCGACCCCGGCTGGAAACCAAGAGTATAAATTCCTCCCCCATCGCCCAGCATCTGCATCACTTCATATATATGGTTACCCTCTATCAAATTGGCCCCTGAAGATGTCGATTTCGGATTCCACTGCCAGCCCACTGAAATTCCGGTGTAAGGCAGATCAAACACTTCATTGCCCATTATCTGACAATCGCGACAAAAACCCATCCATATACCTACAGCCGAATCATAATGGCGACCACCGCGACTCACCTTTCCATTTGAAAAGCGGATTCCTTTAACTAATTCTTCTGATTCTAAGCCCGGATCTTTTGCCATACCAATCATAAGAGGATTTCCCCCAATATCTTCAAGGATAGTTTGATCAATCAGGATGTTTTTTGATCCGGTGGTCACAAATATTCCATTCGCTCCAGTTTGTTCCACCCAACAATTTACAAAACTGCAGTTTTCTGCCCATTCTACCCTTATAGCTTCTTCAATCAAAGCTTCCTCGAGAGGAATTCCAGTTCCCTGATTGTAATAAAAACAAGCTTGTCGTCCATCATGTCCGAACTCCGGCAACTGGTAGGCAGAATGCGCAAAATGTATATTCCTGAAATGAAGGTTTTGAACTCTTTGCTCACCACTTCCTGCCAACAAAACCAGTTGAGTAATAGTGGGAATAATTACCTCACATTCATCCAATGATTGATCAGGGAGGGGTTTATAAAAAAGGATCTTACTCTTCTTATCAAAAGCCCATTCCCCTGGCTGATCGATAAAGGCTGGGTGTCCCTCCAAATATCCTGTAAAACGGTTCAGATAAGGAGCCAGCAGACTGTTGTAACTTCCATCAAAAAGAGCGAAGGGGGGCAGCAATGCCAGTCGTCCAGATTCAGGATCATAAGCAGCAACCTGCTTACGCAGAGTTGCCCAGTCTTTGAATACAACTATTTCAAAATCACCACTCTGAGAAAGCTCAGGCAGTTCATATTGCTCACGAATCCATAAATCCACCTGTAACATAGTTTTATCCTGCCGGTCTTTAACTACCTTGATTGAATCCATATACCAGCGGGCAGGATCATCATTAAGGTTAGGGATTCTGGCTCTGACAGCTCTCTCTCCATTCACAAATAACTGCTCAATAGATTCAATATCAGGCACCTCAACCTGCCAAATGCCTTCAAACTCTGTCCATCCTGAAACACTCCTGCCTCCTGAAAAAACAATTTCACGACCAGGCATTCCTTCGTATGTTAAAGAGCTAATATTACTACCACCATTCAGCTCATCAAACACCAGAGTTTTGCTTAAGAAATAAGTACCCTCCTTCAAAATGACCCGAATATCTTGTTCCGGATTCGTTGCCATTTCCTCCCGAACCATACGCTGGGCCTGCTCAATAGTGCCCAGTGGTGATTTTTCAGTCCCGGGATTTAAGCGGTCGCCATCAGGAGAAACAAAGATTTTAGTGCTTTGTGGTTGGCAACTTAAGAGGAGAATGCTGAGGGTGATTATTAGTGTTGTTCTCATTGTTATTCGGTGATTCTGTGATTCGGTTATTCGGGAACTCTAACTGTCGGTGGCTGAGCGGAGTCGAGCCCTTTGACTTTTAGCTTTGCGATTAAGAACATTGCTCCTAAGGAGCCTGCTACAATGTTTGCTATGAATGCTGCGTAGAAGATTCCATTTAGATCGAACCATTTGCTGAGTAGAAATGCTAATGGCACGTACAAGATAAACATTCTGGTCATAGTAGTAAACATAGCCAGAATCGGCTTATTAATCCCATTAAGCATTGACAAGCTCATCATCATTACCCCCAAAAATCCGTAACTGAGGGCCAGTATCTTCATGTATCTGGCGGTAACCTCCACTACCAAAGGATCTTGAGAGAAAATCCCAGCTATCTGATTGGCAAACAACATGCTGATCAAAAATAAAAATACTCCCCACCCCATAGCAAAACCCGATGTAATTCTGAGGCCTGACAAGATTCGTTTCTTTTCACCCTTTCCCCAATTCTGTCCAGCAAAAATGGTCATTACAGCAGCCATTGCATGAATAATTAACAATCCAAATGACTCAAGCCTGATAGCTACACCAAAACCGGCAATAGATTCTTCACCAAATGTAGAAATCAATCGGGTAATCACAGCCATAGATAAGGGTGTTACCATCATTCCCAGAGCTGCAGGTCCTGATACGTAGAGGATCTTCTTCCAGGTGTTGAGCATGTGTTTAAGACGTGGGACATACAAACCCAATAGCTTCTCTTTCCAAACCAGAATATAGATAGTAATAATCATACCCAGAGCTCTGGAGAATACAGTTGCCAAAGCAGCTCCTTTAAGTCCCATTTGAGGAAAAGGGCCCCATCCGAATATAAGGAAGGGATCAAGAATCATATTAAATACTGCAGCCGCCAGCATAATCATACCCGGACGGAAAGTATCACCTGTTGAGCGCAATATGTTATTACCAACCATCGGTATTACCAAAAAAATCATTCCCCAATACCACGTTACCATGTATTCTTTAACCAATGGCATAAGGTTTTCAGTAACCCCAAGAACCATGAAAAGAGGTTCAATCGTGAGCTGCCCCAGGGTTACAAAAATGATAATAATCACCAAAGAAAGGTTGATTGCATCCACACTATATTGCTGAATCACTTGTCGTGACTCCTTTACGATCATTCTTGATATCAGAGAAGCCGTTCCGATACCTAAGCCCATAGACAAGCTGCTAATCAGCATGATAACAGGAAAAGTAAAACCAATGGCAGCCAATTCAGGCACTCCAAGTTTCCCTACCCAGAAGGTATCAATCATATTAAAAATAACCATTCCGGCCATTCCAAAGATCAAGGGCCAGGTAAGCTTTGCAAGAAGCGGAACAATGGGCCCTTTTGTCAGGTCTTTTTTTAGTTTACTTTTCTCCACGATGTAAAGATAACTTATCTTTAAAGTTCAAAGCCAATATCATGAACTTAACAGATCTAAAGTTAATCATCAGAAACCTGATTAAGAACAAAACTTATACGCTGATAAATATTATCGGGCTGACCATAGGCCTCACTGCCTGCCTTTATATGATTATGCTGCTTAGACATGAGACAAGCTTTGATATATTTCATCCGGATGCAGATCGTACGTACCGCATCACCTCAACATATACTTCTAAAGACAAAAGCATGCCTCAGGGCTATTGCGATGCTCTGGCTATTCCTGCCATTCTTGAGGCTATCCCAGGGATTGAGGATGGATGTCGGGTTTCTCCTGCAAATCAGGTAAAACTGATTCATGAAAATAGAGTAATAAAATCTGAGGAAGTCAGATATGTTGACCCTGATTTTTTCTCCTTCTTCGGATTTAAGCTGATAACTGGCAATCCGGAAAGTCTGCTCGAGGCTCCCGGAAATGTAGTGCTCACGGAGAGCCTTGCAAGAGAAATCTTTGGAAATAAAAATCCAGTAGGACGAAATCTAAAAACCTCAGAAAATGAAAATTGGCTTGTTACCGGTATCTGTGAAAATTCCCCAACAAATTCACATCTTAATTATGATATTTTGGTTTCCATCAAGACGGCAGAATCTAATCCAAATATTTATCTTGACTGGGGAGGAGGAATGCAGTTTCTTAGCTTTTTGAAACTTGATCCCTCAATCCAGCCAGAGTCAATCGATCTTCTGTTTCCAGATTTTCTGTATCCGATAATCAACAAGAAACTCGAATCTGCAGGCTGGAAATTAAACTTCCAATTACAAGCTATTACAGATATCCATTTAGGCACAAAGCTTGAGTATGACGAAGCAAGCAATCGTACTATAAGCTATTTATTAGTCATTAGTAGCATTGCCCTTCTAATACTGGTTCTGGCTATGATCAATTATATAAATCTGGCTTCAGCTATGACGAGCTTGCGATTTAAGGAGATGGGTATTCGCAAAATACTTGGTGCCAGTCGCGCCCGAATCAGAGCTCAGATGCTGTCTGAATCAATCCTATTATCAATATTCGCCGGACTACTGGCTCCATTTGTGTTACATATAATATATCCACTTTTAAATAAGCTAACAGGTTCTGAACTCTCACCGTATGGAGAACCATTTTTATATGTACTATCGATTCTATCCATTTCTTTATTGGCAGGATTTCTATCAGGAATGATACCTGCTTTTATTATGGCCGGACAAAATACTGCTCAGGGATTGCAAGAAAGAATAAAGGGCAGGTCGCGAAATGGCATCCGCAACCTCCTGGTTACTGTACAATTTACAATAGCCATATTTTTGATCGTCTGTCTGATCCTGATTCAGAAACAATCGAATTATGTTCTTCATCAAGATCTGGGCTTTGAAAAAGAATCCATTATCAGCCTGCCCAACGAGAAAGGCTACACATTAGAGGAAGTTATTCGATTAAAGGAGGAACTCAGGAAGATTCCAGACATTCAAATTGCCAGTTTGTCAAGTGAAATTCCAGGCACAGGCTTTACTTCAAATGGCTATATTCTTGAAGGCAAGGATGATCCGGAAATGATAAATATAATTTACGCTGATGATGATTTCTTAGAGTGTTTTGGCATTGAGTTAACAAGCGGACGGAATTTCAGAAAGGACATGGATGCAGAAAAGAACTACTTTCTGGTAAACCAAAAGCTGGTTAGCCATGCAGGCTGGGAGGATCCGGTAGGTAAAACCATTCACCGCAATTTCAAACGTGAAGTAATTGGTGTGTTTAGTGATTTCCATTTTGCCTCCTTACATCAGGATATCCTTCCCTTGATACTATCAGTTCAACCTGAAGCAGACGGGTGGAATTACTATCAGTTGAATATTCGGCATCACTCGAAAGATAACCAGGCATTGTTAGCCAAAATCAGGAAGGTTTGGGATATTCACATGCCAGAAGCTTTGTTTGACCCTATATTTGTGGATGAATTGATTGAAGACAATTATGGTTCACTGCAAAGTCAGACTGATCTCATTACTCTCTTCTCGATTGTAGCAATCGTGATCGCCTGCATCGGACTAATGGGTATGTCGGCCTTTGTTGCTTTAACAAGAAGAAAAGAAATTGGAATTCGAAAAGTGAATGGAGCCTTAGTTTCTGACATAGTCATAAAGCTGAATTATGATATGTTAAAATGGGTAACAATTTCCCTGGTTCTGGCTATCCCCTTGAGTATTTTTGCCTTAAATAAATGGCTAATGAGCTTTGCCTACAAAACAGATATCAGTTGGTGGATTTTCCCTCTGGCTGCAGCTCTGGCGATTGGGATTGCCCTTCTGACAATCAGCTGGCAATCCATTAGGGCTGCCAGATTAGACCCAATAAAATCTTTACGCTACGAATAGCTGCATCTTGTACAGTTTGCTTACATTTGCACCAAATATTTTAGAAAATGAAAAAAGCAGAGATCCATACCGCAAAAGGTGTAATGAAGTTAGAGTTTTACGATAAAGACGCACCAAAAACAGTAGAAAATTTCATCAAGCTATCAAAGGATGGCTATTACGATGGACTCAATTTCCACAGAGTAATTCCTGATTTTGTAATCCAGGGCGGATGTCCGGATGGCACAGGTGCCGGTGGACCAGGATACTCCATTGATTGTGAATTAGATGGCGACAACCAATATCATGATCGCGGCGTTCTCTCAATGGCTCATGCCGGAAGAAATACAGGAGGTTCACAATTCTTTGTTTGTCATTCCAGAACAAACACAGCTCACCTTGATCGTAACCATACATGCTTCGCAAAGGTGTACGAAGGCTTAGAGGTAATTGACCTTATCCAGCAGGGTGATAAGATTGAGAAGATTGTTGTGACAGAGGAGTGACGCCAACGTGACGCCGCCTCCTACTTCAGATTTGTCTCCAAAAACTTCATATACTGCTCTTGCAATAACAAATATGTTGTAAGATCAGTAGCGATGCCGTGAGCCCCTGGTGGGTAAATCTTTAATTCAAAATCTTTGCCTGCCATATTAAAGGCGTTAACCAGTTGGAAGGTATTCTGAGGGTGAACGTTTTCATCCATTAGGGAATGTGCTAACAGAAGTTTTCCTTCAAGATTTCCGGCATGAGTGATGACTGAACTTTGCTTATATCCATCGGCATTATTTTCTTTTAATCCCATTGATCGCTCTGTCAAGATACAATCATAAAACAAGTGATCTGTAACCGGTGCTGCCACAATTGAAGCTTTGAATACACCCGGATGAGTGAGCATAGTGAAAGCAGAAGTATATCCACCGTAGCTGTGTCCGTAAATAGCCATTCTCTCGCCATCAAGCCATGAATGAGTTTTTGCTAAATACTGTGCCGTCTCAACAAAGTCTTTGCTTTCATAATACCCAAGCTGCTTGTAAACAGATTTCTCAAACGCGTCACCATACCCACCATTGCCCCGGTTATTCACATTGGCCACAACATATCCCTTATGAGCCAAAAATTGAGTAAAGGGATTTCCCTCCCAACTGTTATAAACTCCCTGTGAACCGGGACCACCATATACGCTTAGTACGAGTGGATAGGATTTATTTGGATCAAAGTCGATAGGCTTAATAACATATCCATCAAGCTTTTGGCCATCAGCAGTAGTAAAACTGAATAATTCTTTTGGTGCATATGCAGTTTTCTCAAGAAATTCAAGAACCGACTGGTTATCCACCATTTTTCCTATCATCTTTCCCTTGGTATTCCACATTTCAACCTGTTTGGGAGTAGATACATTTGAATAGATATCTAAATAATACTTACCATCAGGACTAACAGATACTGCATGTTGTCCTGCTTCACTTGTTAGCTGCTTTTTCTTTGATCCATCAAATCTGGCAACAAAAAGGTGACGCTCAAGCGGAGATACTTCGGCTGAAGTGAAATAGATTTTTTCTTTTTTCAAATCAAAAGCATCAATTCCGATTACTTCAAAATCTCCTTTGGTGATCTGATTTAGTAAATTTCCGTCATAATCATAATGATAAATGTGAGCATAACCATCTGATTCAGAGATAAAGAAGAATGATTTCAGCTCATCAGGGAAATAGAAATGATGCAAACGGCCTCCGAAAAAATCAGACACATCAATCCATGCTTGTGACTTCTCTTCCAACACAACAGTTTTGGTTTCACTGGCAACATCAACCATATACAATTTCAAATGGTTTTGCTCACGATTCAACCAAACAACAGCCAGTTTATCTGCATCATTAGTCCAATACATCCTTGGAACATATCCATCTTCAAGGTCAAAGTTCAGCCATTTCTGACTATCATCAGCCGTATTCAGAACACCTATTTTAACAACAGGAATCGGGTCACCAACCTTAGGATAGGGCACCTCCATATATTCAGGATGATCACCTGAGAAATCAGTCAGCTTATAGATTGGAACCTCCGTTTCATCTGTCTGCCAATAAGCCATATATTTACTTTCAGGCGACCATATCCAACCTTGTACCAGTCCGAATTCCTCCTCCTGGGCCCAGCCAAAACGTCCATTGTACTTATTGAGGGCTGCGTCATTAGTTAATTGAGTATGCTTACCGCTGGCTAAATCAAACACAAGCAATTCCCCATCCTTTCCATATCCAACTTTAGCACCATCAGGTGAAATCTCGGCTGAGAATGCAGATGCCACGATCAGTGAAAGGCTTTTCTCCTCGACACTCCAGGAGAAATAATCAGAATTTCCTGAATTCCTCCAGATTGGTCTGAAATTAGTTTTAAAAAACAGATACTTGAAGTCTTTAGTCCACTGAAAAGAAACATAGCGAAAACCCTGTTCTGTTCCGGGAACCACCAGGTCTTTTGTAGTAAAAACCATTTCTTCCCTCCCATTCTTCATGGTGTGGGTCCAGATCTCCTGAGCACCCTGATTATTTTTTGTGAAGGAGTATTTTGCACCTCCCTCAATCCAGGTCATATTAGCCGGACCTCCTTGTCCGTTCAGCTGTCCTGAGGCAAACAGGGCATCCTTGAAAGTGTCAAATTTCTGCTTCTGTGCCTGTGCAGCTGTAAATAAAAAAGCCGCAAAGAGCAGCAACAAAAGTCGTGATCGAATATTCATTTTAATTAGGTGTTTTATTGTAACATTAAAAGTTGAAGGTATAAACTATACCAGGATAGTATCAAGAATTTCTTTGGCTTCGCTCAGGTTGGAATAATGAAATGTTTTGATTGCTGAGCAGCCTGAAATCATGGCTGAAAGTCGCTTGTTACCTTCATCTCTATAAAGACAAACTATCGGTTTTCCTTTTTCTAATGCCCGTCCGATTTCGTACCCTACGCCCAGGCTGACTTGGGTAACCTCTGCGATAATCAGGTCTGATTCTACAAGCCATTCCATATCCCGATCATGAATCTGTTTGTCTGTTAGTTCATGATCAGCTTCTACTGTAAGGTCTCCAATATGCTCAGTCAGAACGGTAGCGTATTGTGAAATATGTTGGATTAACCCGACATAGATTTCTCTATCTGATCGTCCGCCTCGTATTGAACCGCAGAAATAGACTTTCTCAGGCATGTTGTTCCTTGTAGTTTTTAATCTTTTGAAGAACCATTGGTTCGGCCATTTGGTACATTTCCTGAATAAATTCATCATGGAAATTATAAGTACGCTCTTCAAAGGTCAAGCTTTCTAAGCGGTCAAAAAGCAGTCCTTTAGCACTTTCAATGTCTTTTCCATAGATATGGTATGAATCGGCCTGCCAGTTCATTCTACCCAGCTTTACAGTTTTGCCAGTTCTTTTTTGAATCTCATCAGCAATCACTTCACGAGTAAACTGCACAAATCCGAACATGTTCATAAAGTTTGCTCCCCACGCATCATTACTCCGAAAACGGATATTAGAGTTTAACCAATAAACGCCATCTTCATCCTCCAGTATCCTGTACCATAGTGATTGCAGGCAGGGAGAATCATACACTTCTGCATCCAGGTTGGGCATCCAGGTAATCATTTGAGCCTGTCTGGTGAAAGGTTGGGCAATCAATTTTTGGATTGCAAGCTCAATCTGATCTACAGTAAAGCCAGCAACAAAAGAAGAGCCTTTATCAGAGATATCTTTCAGCTCCTTCCACGACCCATAAGCTGCCAGTCTGCCATGATAAGTATATTCCCATCGTGTATCATCCGGATCGTTCATATTTTTCACCCAATCATCTTTGAAGCCTTTGAGCTCCATAACATATTCTTTCAGGTCATCAATACCTCCCGGAAAGGCCTTATGAATCATCGGATCTGTTTCAGGCTCCAGGATTGTGATATTAACTGTACAATCTATACTAAGAGGATCACCAGGTTTATCATACTGAGTTCTGAACTTGGTTCCTTCTTTGTACAATCTGACCAGTGCTTTTTCATAAGCTTCGGCCATTGTTTTTTCTTCAACACAAATAACGGGAATATTCATATTATCAAGGATTTATTTTCAGGGCTTAAACTACAAAAAGTGTCAAAAAAAAAGCCCTGCATAGCAAGGCTTTTTAATTCTATTTTTCAACAGTACTAATTAATCACCATTCGCATAGTTTTTGTAAACTGTCCGGCTCTCAAAGTATAGAAATAAATCCCTGCCTCCAGGTTCTCTGCACTAATAGCACAAGTATGTGTACCGGCAACTCTATATCCTTGATCAAGACTTAGAACAACTCGTCCGGTCATATCAGTTATATCAACAGTAACATCTGACGACTGGCCTAAATCGTAACTAATTTCTGTGCTTCCTACAAATGGATTTGGATAATTCTGATTCAATACTGTTGAACTCTCAGTAAGATTCACTCCATCTGTACGATTACTATGATCATTAATGAAAAGCTTCACCATAAATTTTCTCTTGGTAACAGTAGTTCCATCATCCCATCCTGCTTCAACACCTCCACGCACTATAGAGACAGGATCATTTAGCTTAACGCCAACATCTGATCCAATTTTAAAGTTCTCATAACGCTTATAAGGTACCACTTCAGTATGCCAGTTCCAATACTCTACACCAGCATAAACATTATCTCCTGCCATAAGGAATTCAGACTCTCCATCTTTTTCAAATTCGAAATACACCCATGTATCATGCATAGATGAATCTAGAACAACAATCTCTGAAGACAACCATTCTATGGCTCCTAATCCTTCAGGATCCTCATCTACCGGAGGAACCCAGTACAAGGCACCACGGAACTCAATTTCGCCATCGGCTAAACCACCTGCAACGTAAACTGATACACCATCTACTTCGCAATCACCATAAATTGGCAATTGACTTCCAACAAAGTGTTGCTCATTAGGCACACCCTCTGCACCATAAGCCTCAAATCCGTATACGTAAGATTCTTCAGAAGTATCATCAGTTCTGGAATATACACTATCGGTAACATTAAAGAAGACATCTGCCATATCGTTTTCAGGAGATTGCTCTGTTTCTTCCTGTTTGAAATCATAAGAAACCTTATAATGTCCAAAATCTGTCGGGGTAAAAACATCAGGAACTCTCATAGTATCCATGAACAACGTAGGCATCATTTCAGGATCAGTTGTCTGATTCCAAATACTCTGGCTATTCTTTGAAATATCCACCTCAAGGTAGGTTCCCCATTGATCCTCTTCTCCAAAATTCAGTACACTTGATTCGAAGTTTTTGAATGCACCACCTATTTGGGATATTGGAATATTATGGAAATAACTCTCAACAGAGTTCTCGTCTCCATCATCCCATTCTAACACATAATGCTCCATACGAAGGTCATTGTCAAAGGCTTCAGCTAATTCAAAGTTATCAATCAGCAAGAAATACCAGGTAGTTCCTCCCCAGAAAAGCTTAATGATTACCTCAGACATCCCTGCAGCAACTTCTGAAATATTAGCTTCAAATATTGCCACCTGTCCTGAACTGATATCATCCGGACGGTCTTTATGGCCACACGCAAAACCTGCATCATAAGCAGCCCAGTGAACACCAGCGTCATTTGAAACCTGCACCTGCATTTCCCAAGCACCAGCATAACACATGAAACTGGTTTCATATCGTACAATCACAGATGATTTATCTGAACAATCAAAAGTTGGGAAAACTATGGAATTATTGACACTCAATTCTGTACCCATCAAGGTATTATAATTGTCAAGTAATAATGCCAGATGACCATCTTCTTTTGAAGAAGATTCCCATGGAACTTCTCTGGTCCATGTCCCAATTATACTATCATTAGGTGTCCAGTGAAAATTAAATCCATTATCATCAGGATCCTCGAAATAGAATCCTTCCGGAGCAGCCCAGCCTTTTTCATTCGCCGGATCCTCCCAATCGAAGGTTGTCATGTAAAACGTCTCACCATTACCTTTCAGACTTTTGGTTTGTGCCATACTACTGGTAAAAGAAAACATACCAAGAGCTAGCATAAAGAGTAAAATTTTTCTCATAGGTTAAAAGATTAATTAAATAAACAGCTGCTAAATGTAATTGACAAATTGCGTAAAAACAAATTACCTGTGAGATTAGCATCTGACTATGAAAACAAGAAGTTGTATATTTAGGGATGATTGAGAAAAGTCAGAAGCTGTTTGATCTACTTCCCAGATTATCCTTGGCCCCACTAAATACACCTATTCAGGAGCTTAAGTTTCTGTATAACAAATCCTCTTCCAGCCCCGGAGTATTTATCAAGAGAGACGATTATATCGGACCACTTGTTTGGGGAAATAAGCTCAGGAAACTAGAGTATACTTTTGCCGAAGCCAGAAGACAAGGCGTAGATACCCTGATAACCACGGGAGGGATGCAATCAAATCATGCCCGCACCACTGCCCAGGTAGCCAGACAAGAAGGTTTTGATGTAATTCTTGTGCTTAATGGGGAGACGCCTGAGCAAGCAAGAGGCAATTACCTTATTAACAAAAAGCTAGGAGTGACAATCCATGCTGTACCTACGCGAACAGACAGGATTCCAAAAATGGAGGAGCTTGCAAATGCTTTAATCGCAGAAGGGAAAAAGCCTCTTATTGTTCCCCTGGGGGCATCTGATGAATTCGGAACCCTGGGCTTTATCAAGGCTGCTCAGGAAATAAAAGTACAAGAAGAAGAATTAGGATTATCGTTTGATTACATTCTGCATGCCAGCTCATCAGGAGGGACTCAAGCCGGATTGATTCTGGGAAAAAAGCTTTTTGGATTGAATGCTAAAATCATTGGAATGAGTGCCGACAGCACGCCAGAGGAGTTAAGTGCATCTGTCCACCTTGCTGCTGATCCAATTATCAATAAGCTCCAATTGCCTTTTACTATCAATGATGATGACATCCAGGTTGAAACTGATTATATGGGAACAGCTTATGGAGTTCCCACAAAAGCTTCTCTAATTGCAGAAAAACTGTTTGCAGAAAAAGCCGGAATCCTATTAGACCAAACCTATAGTGCCAAAGCTGTATCAGGACTATTGGCTTACATTGAAAAAGGATTCTTCAAACCAACAGACAAAGTACTATTCTGGCACACAGGAGGAACAATAGCCCTCTTCCAATAACTGAATCACCGAATCACTGAATCACCGAAACTGATAGTCGAACAGTCGATTTAAACTACAATAAACAGAAAAAAAAAGCCCTGCAAGGCAAGGCTTTTTAATTCTATTTTTTTTTAAAGCGTTAGTTTATCACCATTCGCTTAGTTTCAGTAAATTGCCCGGCCTTCAGAGTGTAGAAATAAATCCCTGATTCAAGATTGTCGGCACTAATTGTAATTGCATGAGCACCTGCAGGTTTGTTGCCTTCATTAAGAATCATGACAATTCTTCCAGATATATCTGAAATCTCAATACTAACGTCATTAGATTGCGATAATTCATAGCTGATATTAGTAACTCCAACAAATGGATTAGGATAGTTTTGCTCAAGCATACTTGCTGCTCCGCTTAGGTCAACCCCATCAATGATGTTTGAATGATCATTAAGAAGCATACGAACCATTAATTTTCTGCCCTGTGTGATTCCCTGTCCGAAATCATTCTCAGGAGCACCTCTAACAATAGAAACAGGATCATTCACTTCTATTCCTGTGTCAGCACCTATTGCAAAGTTCTGATATCTCTTATAAGGAATATTTTCAGTATGCCAGTTCCAGTATTCCACACCAGCATAACACATGTCTCCTTCTAATAGAAATTCAGATTCACCATCCTTTTCCAGAGGCAAAGTTACCCAGGTATTAAACATAGCTGAATCAAGTACAACAACCTCAGAAGTTAACCATTCAAGTGGTGTTTGATCTTCATCTTCTGGAGGTGGTAAAACATACAATGCCATTCTAAATTCAATCTCCCCATCGGCTAGTCCACCAGTAACAAATGCTGAAATAGCATCTATCTCGGTATCCCCGTATATTGGGAATATGGAGCCAACAAAATGTTGCTCATTTGGCATACCTTCATCACCATAAGCGTCAAGTCCCCAAACGAAGGATTCCTCTGCGGTATCATCACAACGTGAATAAAGAGAGTCTGTAACATTAAAGAATGCTTCAGCGATATCATTTTCAGGTGTCTGTTCATCCTCTTCCGACGCGAAATCATAAGTGATTTTGTAATGCCCAAATTCCGTCGGTGTAAACGATTCAGCTACAATGGCTGTATCTATCGATAGAACATCTAAAGCAATTGGTTCAGTTGAATTGTTCCAAATACTCTGATTATTTTTACTGATATCAACATTAAGGTGAGTACCCCATTGATCCACTTCACCAAAATTAACTACTGCTGATTCAAAATTAGTTAGAGCTCCACCTATTTGAGTAATTGGTAAGTTATGGGTATAGCTTTCAACAGTTCCAACATCACCATCGTCCCATTCTACGGTAAAATATTTCATCTGCAAGTCATTATCCCAGGCTTCAAGCAATTGGAAATCATCAATTAGCCAAAAATAAAGACTGGTTAATGACCAATTGATTTTGATAATAACCTCAGGCATTCCTGCTGCAACATCAGAGATATTGGCCTCAAAAATAGCAACAGTACCTGCAGCAGCACCATTTGGACGTGCTTTATGTCCGCCACCAAATCCAACATTATATGTTGCCCAGTGAACTCCTGCATCATTTGAGATCATCATTTCCATACCCGCTGTTGTAGAGTAGGACATAAATTGCGTTTCATATCTCACGATAACAGAGCTATGTTCACTACAATCAAATGTTGGAAATACAACAGCATTATTCACATCAATTCTTGCATCAGAGAAATTATTATAGAGGTTTAGCTCTAAAGCAAGGTGTCCGTCTTTAGGTGAACTTGATCCCATGGGGGGTTCATTAACGTACTGAGCATGCAAACTATCATTAGGATACCAATGCCAATTGAATCCAGTGTCATCTGGATCTTCAAAATAAAATCCATCTGGAGCTGTCCATCCCTTTTCATCAGCAGGATTCCCCCAGTCAAACGTTGTGGAATAAAACACCTCACCATTACCCTTCAGGCTTTTGGTTTGTGCAAAACTACTGGTAAAAGAGAACATACCAATAGCAAGTAGAAGTAGTGTAATTTTTTTCATAAACAATAATTAAGTGTTAAATAAACACATAAATGTAGACCTCAATTTGTGAAAAACCAAATTACTGGTACAAAAAAAGTGAAATGAGAATGCAAGAAAATAGAACTTAAGGCTAGGAAATAGGATTAAGTATTGAATGAAGCCTCCTCCTCCCAATTAACCAAGCCAACCAATCACTGAATCACTGAATCACCGATTCACTATCTTCTTCACCGGAATACTTCCCCACTTCACATCAATAAATGGCTTCCCATCTTTGAGTCCTACGTTTGCAAAACCAGTTTCAGTGGAGAGAAAACTTACAAAATCATCGCCGATTCTTGATTGAATATATAGCGTTCCATCCACAGCATCAAACCTGATTCCTGTAAGTCCTTCAATCAGTCCGTAACTGGCCATTGCCCTTGCATACCAATGTCCGCACTCATACTCATCAAAAGGATTACGGATAACACCATCGTACCGACCACGACAAGCTCTGACGATATCGAGGCCTTTTTCTATTTCGCCTTTGAACAACAAATGGCTTGCCACCTGATATTCTATGCCTGTCCAAACCTCATTACTATAAACAAAGGGCAGACTTAGAGCACCCCCTTTAGGCCATGAGCAAAGTAATAAGCCTGCATCATCACCACATGCGAATGTAGGTCGCTGAGGGTTTGCATGATCGCGTAAATCCCATTTCAAATTATTCTGATGTATCGCTGTCAGATGAGAAGTCACCTGTTGATTGTCAAGCACTTCATCCAGTCCACATACGGTAGCCATCCACATTCCCAAAATACCATCAGAAAGACATCCTGTACCATATTGATACTTAGGACCTTCACTCAAGAGGCGATTAACTTCTTCGGCAGGGATCCTACTTTTCTGATCATCATCCAACTCAGTTGGAGATGTCGCTCTCAGTCCTTCCCATTGAATTTTTTGAATATAGTATTCGCCATCAAAAAGCTCTGTTTCCATAAATTTCTTACCCTTCATAAGAATATCCTGATAGGGTTGAATGGGTTGATCCAAAGCCTTGCTCATCTCAACAAAAGCAGTTAGAGCACCAAGATAAAAGCTACCACACATTCCATCTGGTCCCCAAAATTCAATATCATAAGTATTATGGTGAGGCTCTACCAAAATTCCGATTTGATCAGGATCCCAGGCACTCATACAATAATCCAGACTCTGCTTAACAGAGAAGAAAATGCTTTTCAACCATTCTGTATCTCCGCTTATTCGCCACTCACGATGCACTTTCATTATTCCACCTAGCTGGCCATCAGAGGCAGCATGATAATTATGAGCAACAGGAGATATGGGCAACCTTGATCTGAAAGTCTGGTGTCCACGCTCATCCTGACTCACATAAAATTCTGTTTCTCTGAGACTTCTTTCCAATGCTGGAAACAGATGACAAATAGCCTGAGCATAGTTCCAAACATGAGTACAACTTCCAGAGCAGCAACCAGAGTTATCACTGCAACCTTCCCAGGCCCACATTTTTCCGTCTGTCTGTCGCAATACGGTTGGAGACTTAAGAATAGATAGGTTGGCAGCCACAGCTTCAATCACCTCTGGTGGCAGAGTGCTGGCATAAAAAGACTCCCTGAAAAGCATAGAGGTTCTACGCAAATCATCATAATGGATATTCCAGTACTTAGCCACTTCATCAATAGATTTAAATCTACCCGAATACCACGACTTATAATAAGGACTATCATCACAACATTCCTCACCATCCTCACAACAAGCTTCTTCAGCCAAAGGCACTTCAGTTAGCTCCCATCCAGAATAGTCACCCCCCTCAAAATCCGCAATAATAATACCTTCATTCTTGAGCCCTGTGCCTTGAGCCTTGAGCCCTGAGCCTTGAGCCTTATTTACCATGGTCAGATGATCAACATTAATGTGTCCCCATCCCCCGGTAGCCCTGTCAACAATCTGAATCCTTGCCTTTCGGCCCTGGAGCTTAGATACATCCCATTCATGCCAATCGAGAGTTTCCACATTCTTACCAGCAGCAGTAAAAGCAACAGTCTCATCAATAAGTAAATTCACACAAGTTTGTCCTTCTTGTGCACCTCCTCCAATCAGGAAACGAATAAGATCCTTTTCAATAGTAAACTCTGAAGAGGTAAGCACTCCTGTTTGTCCATCACCATAAGGATCAAAAGTATTAACCAATCCTTTTCCTTCGAATCCTGAAACATTTGATTGATTTGGAGTAGCTCCCAAGGATGGCTTTTTTGTAAAAGCCGGACCAGATTGCGGGGCAGCAGCACCAACCGTCATTTGTGTTTCTGGCACATACCAGCAAAACTTCAGGGGTATCACCCGGGTTTCTCCGGGCTCAAGGCGAACAGGTACAAAGAACGATGCTCCGGGTGGATTCTTACCTTTTGGCTCATTCCTGATCAATTCTCCTGACTCAACCTGCTTCCATACCATCGTAAGGGCATCAAACCAATCTCCCCTAAACCAGCAATGGTCGACGCTTGTAGCTGGATCATCAACCCAAACAGCAAACCATGCTTCGTTTTCAGGATGATCTTCAGATCCAGCCTGGTATAGTTTTAATCCATTACGAAAAGGCTGAATCTCATTATCATTATCTATCCTGATAATCTGCTTGGTATTCCAGCTAAAAACTGCGTCTACAACCTGATCACTCGAATTGTGAAAGCTATACTCAACAGATCCGACCGGCAAACTTGAATTATCCTCATCTCCGGGAGTAAACGGACTCCATCCTGTCATCTTAACATCCAGAGGAATATCTTCATCTATCAATTCTATCTCAGCAAAAGGGAATCGAGCCAAAAACCTGGCCTCATCAAATCTTGGCAAGCCATAGGATCTGTCGCCTTTTCCATTACCGGTACCAG
Source organism: Bacteroidales bacterium (assembly GCA_023145515.1). Taxonomy (GTDB): domain Bacteria; phylum Bacteroidota; class Bacteroidia; order Bacteroidales; family UBA12481; genus JABHCC01. The sequence goes on along the minus strand of JAGLDP010000019.1, from coordinate 12,532 downwards.
GCGGACCAAAAATTTTCCATGTGGGTACTGGTCCTTGTAGAACCTTAGAGCCATTTTCCACCCCTTTGATATGCAGGGCAGCAAAACACATAGGTTCATTAAATACATCAGGTGTGTTTCTTACAGAGAAATGCGACCAGGCACCTGAGCCTTCAAGACAGAACATTCCGGCACCAATCCCTCCAATGGGAAAAGCCACCCGATCAAGATTTTCATTTTCATACCACGAGTTAAACTCCCGGGTATAGGTTCTCTCCTGAGATATCAGAGTAACTGAAATCAGGAACAACCCTGCCAGAAAAGCAAGTAAGTATTTCATTGGTGGCAACTATTCAGTTAAAGCCTGCATAAAATCCTTGATAGCTCCAGGTGTTGACATGATTTTAGAGAATGTTCCCATGGTCAACTCTGGCCAGTGAAGGGCAATTCTGAAACGTCCGTGTAACATTGTTGCATCTTTTCCTTGAAGAACTATCTCGTATGGAAGTCCTGCTACATGATCTTCACCTATAATTGGAAGAAAATGTGGCTCGCCTTTTTCCTTATCCATAAGTCCAACGCCAAAAATGGCAACCTTATTTTTCTCATCAATAATTGAATAAATAAGCTCACACTTATTCTCTTTCCTTTTCAGATCAGCTTGAATTTTAGCTACGCCTGTCTTGAAAGAAGAAAAGGATTGCAATTCAACCGGATTTCTGAATCCTTCCATACCAACCATATAGCGGTACTTTTTGAGCTTTGAAGCAGATAAACTACCTCCAAAACCACGAAGTGAACCCATTGACCGAAAAACTGATTTAACCTGTGAGCTAATAGATCTCAGACTTCTGACCTTATCTACATCACCCTGAAGATAGGCGTAATTGAAGTAGTCAGGATTAGTAAAAGAAATAGTTGTTTTTCCAGCTTTGGAAACAAAACCAACACGTAACACAGCTGCATGTATTCCACGTTTTCTCAATGGAATCACAGCACTTTTAAGATCATCCCTTGTAAAGGCAATAACTCCTAAAGTTGATTTTTCTTCAGGATGATAGACTCCTATAACTTCGAAGCCCTTCTCTGTGAGCAATGTAGCAACCTTTTCCATTGCCTTTTCAATGCTCATGGTAGATTCGCTTACCTTGTAATAAGGAGAGTAACTAGTTTGAGCTGCAAGCACTGTAAATGAGGCAATTGCAACAAGCAGAATAGTGGTGAATTTTTTCATCATTTTCATTGTTTGGTATTTTGATTAAATGTGAAGAAAGACGAATATATGTAAAAATTCATATATTTAGCCGTTTCTATACCTTTTACTAACTGAATAAAAGTATGATTAAAAAAGTATTGGTAGCTAACCGGGGAGAGATCGCAGTAAGAGTAATGCGGTCGTGCCGGGAAATGGGCATCCATTCGGTAGCCGTTTTTTCTGATGCCGACCGTAGCTCGATGCACGTTAGGTACGCCAATGAAGCATATCACATTGGTCCGTCTCCTTCAACAGAATCTTATTTAGATCAGAATAAGATTATTGAGGTAGCAAAAAAAACAGGTGCAGATGCAATTCACCCCGGTTATGGATTTTTGTCTGAGAATGCAACTTTCTCTCAAAGATGCAAAGATGAAGGCATAATCTTCATTGGTCCTGATAAAGAAGTAATTGCCACTATGGGCGACAAAATTACTGCCCGGGAAACTATGATAAAATCAGGAGTGCCTGTTGTACCCGGAACAAATACCGACCTTAACACTGATGAGCTGGCATTAAAAACCGTTGCTGAAATCGGATTACCAGTGATGCTAAAAGCATCTGCAGGTGGTGGGGGCAAAGGAATGCGTCTTGTGAAGGATGAAAAGGATATTCTGTCGTCTCTCAGATCAGCAAAATCTGAAGCTCTGGCGTCTTTTGGCGATGGAACAGTTTATGTAGAAAAATTCATTGCTAATCCGCATCATATTGAATTTCAGATACTGGCCGATCAACATGGAAATGTTATTCATCTCTGCGAAAGAGAATGCTCAGTACAACGCCGACATCAAAAAGTAGTGGAAGAAACTCCTTCTCCTCTGATGACTGAGAAAATAAGACAGGAAATGGGAGAATATGCTGTTGCAGCAGCTAAATCAGTGAATTATGTTGGGGCAGGAACTATAGAGTTTCTCGTTGATAATGACCTGAATTACTACTTTCTTGAAATGAATACCCGTCTGCAGGTTGAGCACCCGATAACTGAAAGAGTCATTGGTATTGATCTGGTGAAGGAACAAATCCGTGTTGCTCAGGGCGAAAAGCTCTCCATGAAACAAGAAGATGTTGTTCAAAAAGGACATGCAATCGAATGCAGAATATATGCCGAAGATCCCGATAATAACTTTATGCCCAGTCCGGGAGTCATCAAACACTTAACCGAACCTCTTGGTTTGGGTGTCAGACAAGATGGATATGTGTATGAAGGATTTGAGATTCCAATATATTACGATCCCATGATTTCAAAACTAATAGTATGGGGAAACAATCGTGATGAAGCGATCCAACGTATGCGCAGGGCTCTCTATGAGTACAAAATTACAGGTATTAAAACCTCAATAAAGTTTCTGGAGAAAATCATGGAAACCCCTGATTTTATATCAGGAAAATACGATACAGGATTCATCGAGAAGAATGATACGTTCCTCTTTGAAAAACGTAAATGTGATAGTGATTGCCTTGATATTTCCATGATTGTAGCTATGGTCGATTATCAGAAGCGCCTGAAAAACACTCTTAATCAAGATGTTTCTTCAAATGGGGAGTCAGGATGGAAGAAATTTGGAAAAAAAACCAGTATGAACCGATTCTAAAATCTGACAAAATGCAAATAGAAATTTCAAAGGAAAACATAGAATCACAGGTAGAACTAATCGAGCAGGATGGTAATCAGTACACCTTTTCTGTTGATGGCAAAATGTATGATCTCAATATCGTTATGGTAGAAAATGGAGCATACTCAATTATCCATGAGGGGAAATCATACAACTTAGAAACCATACCCGGAGACAAGCCAAAAAAATATACAGTCAACACAATTTTGAGCACTTATGAAATTGAATTGGTAGATGCTGCCAGTCGCTACTCACGTGCACGACAAGGAGATGAAGATGCCACCAACGATAAACAAATTATAGCTCCAATGCCAGGTAAAATTGTTAGTGTGATGGCTGTGCCCGGACAAGAGGTGAAGCAAGGAGACACTCTGGTTATTGTGTCTGCAATGAAAATGGAAAGCGAATATAAAGCTGGTACTGATGGAATAGTACAGGAGGTTCTGGTTAAAAATGACGACACTATAGACGGTGGACAAATAATGATAATAATAGAATAACCCTATGTCACAAAAAGATACATTCAAGAAACTAGAGAACCTGAACAAGGCTGCTGAAATAGGTGGCGGTCAGGCACGTATTGACAAAATGCATAATGCTGGTAAAAGCACAGCACGTGAACGCATTAACATCTTAATGGATCCCGAAACCTTTGTTGAAATCGACAAGCTGGTGATGCACCAGACTAAAGATTTTGGTATGGGTGACAAGAAAATTCCTGGTGATGGTATAGTAACCGGATATGGGAAAATCGACGGACGATTAATTTACGTTTTCGCACAGGATTTTACTGTCTTCGGAGGAACAATGAGCAGAGCTAATGCCAATAAGGTTATCAAGATAATGGACCTGGCCATGAAAATGGGAGCTCCACTCATCGGACTAAATGACTCAGGTGGTGCCCGTATTCAGGAAGGGGTTCAAAGCCTGGCTGGATATGCAGATATTTTCTTCAGAAATACCCGGGCCAGTGGTGTTATTCCTCAAATATCAGCCATTTTAGGACCTTGTGCCGGTGGAGCTGTTTATTCTCCTGCCCTGACAGACTTTATCTTCATGGTTAAAGATACTTCTTATATGTTTGTTACCGGTCCGGATGTTATCAAGACCGTTACCCATGAGGAGGTGACTAAAGAAGAATTAGGAGGAGCAATGACTCATAATTCTGAAAGTGGTGTGGCGCATTTTGCTGCTCAGGATGATGAACAGGCAATGATGATGATCAGAGAACTGATCTCATTTCTTCCATCAAATAATCTTGAAGACCCTCCAGTAATACGAACTGATGACGATCCTAACAGGGTGGATGAAAAACTCCGTGATCTTGTTCCTGAAGATCCTAATAAGCCCTACGATATGAAGGAAATCATACTGTCAGTGGTTGATAATCATAATTTCCTTGAGGTTCAGCCTCATTACGCTAAAAACATGATAGTGGGATTCGGACGCATGGATGGAAAATCAGTAGGAATTGTGGCAAACCAGCCCGCTTTCCTTGCGGGTTGTCTGGATATAAATTCTTCTGTTAAAGCTGCCCGTTTTGTTCGCTTTTGCGATGCCTTTAACATCCCATTGATTACTCTTGTTGATGTACCAGGATTCCTCCCCGGCACAAATCAAGAATTAGGCGGAATTATTAAGCATGGAGCTAAATTACTATATGCATTTTCTGAGGCAACTGTCCCGAAAATCACTCTAATCACTCGCAAAGCCTACGGAGGTGCATACGACGTGATGTCAAGTAAACATATTGGAGCTGATGTGAACTATGCATATCCAAGCGGAGAAATTGCAGTAATGGGTTCAGATGGAGCCGTCAATATACTGTATCGCAATCTTGATGATGAAGGTAAAAAACAAGCTGTTGAGGAATATAAAGAGAACTTTGCCAATCCGTTCAGAGCTGCAGAACTGGGCTATGTAGATGAAATTATCTTCCCGAAAAATACTCGGAAAAAACTCATTCAGGCTTTGGATATGACAAAAAATAAGAGCTATTCAAATCCACCTAAAAAACATGGGAATATTCCGCTATAGAATTCCTACTTTTGCTATAGATGGAGCAAGGTAAGTCTATACCAAAAAGTCTGATTGAAAGTATCAAGATAATACGGGAACATCAAAAGATGATCCAGGTAAATCTGGATATTCTGGAAATACTGAAGCTAAAAGGGGCTATATCTCTGACAGACAAGCATTTCATAGAGATTATTAATCTTGACAAAAAGCATAGGAGGATGTTTGAAGAGTTTGTTCTCAATACACTTCCTAACTATTTGAGTAGTGAGTCTGCTGTTACTGACAAAGTGTTGTCAAAACAATTTCAAGTATGGGCCTCTGACCTGATTATTAGTCTTTCTCATCTTGATAAAATCTGTAAGGGCTTCATTCAGAACAAAATCAATTCAGATAAAAAACTAAAGAGAAGCATTAAAGCAATCGAGGTAAAAGACAAGCGATTCTGGCGATTTCTCGATAAAGTCAAAGGTAAGTCTCAGGTTTTTGAGAGCTTTAATGAGGATTCTGAAGATGCGGAGCTTATTGAGGACTTATAGTAGCCTGTCAATCTGGAAGAGTAGCAGGAATAGGATCATTGATAAAATCATAATTCTTGGCAACCATTTTCTGCGCGAGTTTATTACTGCCATTGAGAACAATACTGCCAGAGGTATGCTGATTAAGCCCCATATTTCAAAAGACACTCTTTCAAAAAGTAAGATAAGCAAAGGACCCATCCACAAAAACTGAATTAATACTGAGGTAATTCTTCGTCCGGCATCTTTTCTGCTGCGAGCCAATCCCATTGCTATTGACAGCATAATTATCAACCAGATGATCCAAATCAAATGCAAGATCGAATTGCCTGGAAGAGCTGGCGGCCAGCTGTGTCTGAGTTCAAACCATTGTGTGAAACTAATCCACTCATAAGCCAATTGATGACTTAGAAAAAGATAAGATCCGTAGAGCCATACTGGTATTAAGAACCCCATGATGATAACTGCAAAATCTCTCCAGAAGGGTTGCTTCATACGTGCTATAGCAAGCCAGAAAACCAGAAAGAAAACCAGAAATGGAGGATAAATCAAAGTAGAAATCCCAAATAAAATCCCAGCATTCAGAATACTTGAGGAAGGTCTTTTTTTGTGATAAATACCAAATATAAAAAGCAAACCAACAAATAATAATATGCCTCCTAGTCCGGCAGGATGAAAATACATATTAACCATAGGAGTACAAACCAAAAACAGATAGAAATATGATAGTATCACACTTCGTTGACCAAGAATATCAAAGCGGATGTTAATAATAAAAAAGATAAAGCTAAACGATACCACCAACAGATATGAACCCAAAATCATTAGGTTTGGTGAACTTGTTGTACTCTCTCGAAAGATACTATATGATAATCCCTGGGCATTATGAATTGAGACCAAATTCAGTCCGGGAACAATTATAAAGCTCAGAAATGGCAGAAAGCCAATTAAGGGCAGTAGAATCTGCATAGAAACCCGCTGAGATCTTAGTGCCGGAAACATTTATTCTTGTTTACAAATCAAATCCTATATCCTTCCTGAAATCCATGTCTTCAAACTGGATCATTGCTGCATTAACATAGCTCATTATGAGAGCATTCTTCCATTCTGAATCCATTGAGGTAACTGCCATAACCCTACCGCCGGTGGTAACAATTCCATCATCACTATTCTTAGCCCCGGCATGAAATACTATTGAACCCTCAACCATATCTAGTCCTGATATTTCTAAGCCCTTTTTATAGCCCTCCGGATATCCACCTGAAACAAGCATCACTGTTGTTGCAGCCCGAGGGTCAAATTCAACTTTTGCTGATTCAAATTGTGGTGTTCCCATTTTGGCCATCAAAGCCAAAAGATCTGTCTTAATTCTTGGAATGATAACCTCTGATTCAGGGTCACCTAATCTCACATTATATTCAATAACGTATGGGTTGCCATCTACATTAATCAGACCAAAGAAAACAAATCCTTCATAGTGTAAACCATAAGCACTAAATCCATTAATCGTAGGCTCCACAATACGATCAAGAACCTTTTTCATAAAACTTTCATCTGCAAAAGGAACAGGTGAAATAGCGCCCATCCCCCCGGTATTCAATCCGGTATCCCCCTCGCCAATCCGTTTATAATCCTTGGCATTTGGAAGCATGTGATAATGAGTTCCATCAGTCAGAACAAACACTGACAATTCAATTCCCGAGAGAAATTCTTCAATAACAACCTTTTCTGAAGCCATTCCAAATTTCCCACCCAGCATGCTCTCTAATTCAGCCTTTGCTTCTTCAAGATCATCAAGAATTACCACCCCTTTGCCAGCGGCCAAGCCATCAGCTTTCAAAACGTATGGAGCCTCCATGCTATCAAGAAATATTTTTCCTTGCTCCAGATCTTCAATTGAAAAACTAGCATATTTAGCAGTAGGGATATTATTTTGTGCCATGAATTCTTTGGCAAATTCCTTACTACCCTCTAATTGTGCAGCCTCAGAATTAGGACCAACAACCTTGATATCCTTCAGATCGGGCTGCATTCTGACATAATCATTAATCCCCATAACCAGTGGGTCTTCAGGACCAACCACAAGCATTTTTACATTTTTTTCGCGAAGAAAATCAACCACTAAGGGAAAATTATTAGTGTCAAGAGAAACATTCTCGCCATGTTCCTCTGTGCCTGAATTCCCTGGAGCTATATATAGTTTATTCAACAACGGGCTTTGAGCGATTTTCCATGCCAAAGCATGTTCTCGTCCTCCTGATCCAATAACTAGTACATTCATGTTAGTATATTACTTACTTGCCTACTTGGTTTTCTAATCTCTCCTGCAAATTTACGAAAGAGTAGCCTCTTTTGGAATAATAATCCAGAATCCTTGGAAGAGTATATTCCAAATTAGTTTTTGCTTTCAGGTTATCGTGGAAAACAACGATAGAACCCGGGGTCACATTTCCAATCACATTTCTAACTACCTGCCGGGGTTTCATGCTACGATCATAATCCATACTCAGAATATCCCACATGATAATACGAAACCTGGATTTAAGGATAAGCCTGGTTAAAAATCGCAGCGAACCATAAGGTGGCCTGAATAAATCTGAGTCAATATAGCGTTTAGCCTCGAACACATTCTTTATATACCGACGAAGTGATACTTTGAATCCATTCAGATGACTATATGAATGATTACCTGTACCATGCCCTTCTTTACGAATACGATCATACAGTTCAGGATACTTTCTCACATTATCACCTACGCAAAAAAAAGTTGCCTTTGCATTGTAGCTCTTCAGAGTATCAAGAACCCAGGGTGTTAGTTCAGGAACCGGACCATCATCAAATGTTATGAATAACTCATTTTCATTAGTGCTAACCTTCCATACTGTACGTCCGTATAAAAACCGAAGATATTTTGGAGGACTAGCTAGTAGTCTGATTTTAATTCTCTTTTTGAAATTTATTTTCATGAACCATTACCTAAAAGTTCATTTATCCGGCTTTGAATGCTTTCAGCGATTTCAATCTGTCCATACTTTCTGGTCAGTCTATCGATCTCTGACAGAATAGATGCAGCCCGTTGGGCCTCATCGCCCAGCATACTACCTGCAGAAGTCTGAAGATCAATATAATAAGCTAAATCCTGGTATACATCCTGAAGATAACTATTGATCAGCACATTAGCTTTTTCAACTTCTTCACATTTATAATATGTTTCTGCAATACCAGCAGCAAAGATTTCATAAGGGAACTGCTCTTTAGGCATAATCTGCACAACCCTGTCAAGTACCTCAACCGCTTTTGTGATTTTCCCTTCAGCCAGAAGAGCTTCAGCCAGCAAGGTATGGTTATAACGTATTCTGAGAATCATAACTGTTCGCTGAGTATAATAATCAACCCAGGTATCAGGATTGTCCATTTGGCCCCAGCTAAATTCATTCATAAAACGATCATAAAGCAGATCTGTATTAATATGTGAGGCCCTCCCTCCTGATGATTCGGTATTAATCGGAACAAAGCGATAAGCCAGGCCATCCAATTGGAAGTAATTCTGCAAGCCATTAATATTCTGATGCATAATTGAGGTGAAATAAATCGGACGTTCCCAATTATTGTGTGCTATCAGGTCAAGAATCATCAAGTCGTTTTTCCCAATTCCACCTGATTTCAAATCCCATTCGATAACCGAAACAATTTTATCTGCATCCTCAGGTTGCACTGTACCCGTTCTCATCACCTGAGCAGAATCTACAAGCATTCTCACTTTATTTGTTGGCAAATAGTCAATCGAAGTACCATCACGAAGAGGCACTTTAGTTCTTTCATCATCAGAGGCTACAAACTCAATAATCTCAAGAATATCTCGTCTTTCCTCAATCCGCTTAAATACAGGAATATAATCACGTGTTCCCATACGATATTGGTGCTTCGCAAGTGAAAATGGAATAGGATCTGAATCGTACACCTTTCTGTACATCTGCTCAATATACCAATCAGCAGCCAGGTATGGAAGGCAAATCACACGCACATCAGTACGCACGCCCTCTACTTCCTGGGCATACCAAAGCGGAAAAGTATCATTATCACCATTGGTAAAAAGAATAGCATTCGGGGCACAGGAATTCAGATAATTATAGGCAAAATCTCTGGCCATATAACGATTAGAACGATCATGATCATCCCAATTTTGTGATGCCATTAAGGCCGGAATACATAAGCCGGCAAGTATCGTGATCATGGCAACAGTGACAGACCCTCGTCTATGCCCATTATTCTGCCCACCTTTCCGTCTACGGCCGATCCCCATCAATCCCAGTATCCCCAATCCAATCCATATCGCAAAAGCATAATATGATCCGGCAAAAGCGTAATCTCGTTCACGGGGTTGATTTGGCCATTGGTTAAGATAAACCACGATAGCAATTCCGGTGTAAACAAATAGGAGCATAATCACCCAGAAATCCTTCTTCCCCTTACGGTATTGATAAACGGCCCCGATTATTCCCAATAATAGAGGTAGAAAATAATATACATTCCGCGATTTATGGTTCAGGGCAGAATCAGGAATCATTTCCTGCGAACCAAGTCGAGCATCATCTACAAAACCAATTCCACTAAGCCAATTTCCATGAAGAATGCCACCATGCGACTGAATATCATCCTGACGACCCACAAAATTCCACATGAAGTAACGGAAATACATGTGTCCGAGCTGATATGAAAAGAAAAACCTGAGATTCTCGGTAAAAGTTGGTTTTATCACACGTTTTAGTTCACCATCCTGTCCTTCAACCTGAATAGGCTTTCCCTTAATCAATGCCCATTCCTTGTATGACTGGGCATGCTGTGCACTATTATGCCACATACGCGGAAATATGGTTAAAAACCGCTTATCAAAAACCGGTACTTGCCTATGATCAGTAATTTCATACTTATCATCTACCCTTGTATATGTTGGCTTTCCAGGTTCACCGTATAACACCGGTGCCGTGTAATATTGTCCGAAAAGCAAAGGTCGGTCGCCATACTGATCCCGGTTCAGGTACTTGATCATCCGAAATACTTCATCCGGATTATTCTGCTCCATAGGTGTATTTGCGTTTGACCGGATCACCAGGATAGAATATGATGAATACCCAATTACAATCATTGTAAACGCGAGCAACACAGTATTCCACAGCACCTTGCCTCTTTTATGTGTTACATAAATCCCCAGCGCAGTAAAACCTATTAGCAATACGATAAACAGGATAACCCCGGTATTGAAAGGCAGTCCAAGCAGATTAATAAAAAATAATTCAAACCATGATGCCATCAATACCAGTCCCGGAATTATTCCATACATAATTACCAACACCAAGAAAACCGATAGGGAAAAAGTATAAAAGATACCCTTAGGAGTTGGTTTATATTTTTTAAAATAATAGATAAAAATCATAGCAGGAATTGCCAGGAGGTTAAGCAGATGCACGCCAATTGACAAGCCGGTAAGGTAGGCAATGAGCAAAATCCAGCGTGTTGCAGACGATTTTTCTGCTTCAGCTTCCCACCTCAGAATGGCCCAGAATACAACAGCGGTAAACAAAGACGACAGGGCATATACTTCCCCTTCGACGGCGGAGAACCAAAATGAATCAGAAAAAGTAAACACAAGAGCTCCAACCATCCCTGATCCCAAGATAAAAATCTTCTCGGTCAGTGAATAATCTTTATTCCAGCCAGCCATTTTTCTAGCCAGGTGTACGATAGTCCAGTAAAGAAACATAACTGTAAAAGCGCTGGCCAGCACAGAAACCAGGTTAACCATTTTAGCAATTTGCGTTGGCTCACCAGCCAGTGAGGCAAAAACACGTGCAATGAGCATAAACAGGGGGGCTCCTGGAGGGTGACCCACTTCGAGCTTAGTAGCAGAAGCAATAAATTCACCAGCATCCCACCATGAAACGGTGGGTTCCATAGTCAGATAAAAGGTAATAAAGGCTATCAGGAAGGCTATCCAGCCAAGTATTAGGTTCAGGAACCTGAAGGAAGATATTTTCATTTGTTTGAAATTTGTGGTGAAGATACGAAAATGGGGGATTCGGTGATTCGGTGATTCGGGGGATCGGGGGATCGGTGATTCTGTGATTCTGTGATTCTGTGATTCAGTAATTGATAAATATTTCGGTGGGGTTTTTTGATTTTCAAAAATTTGTCTATTTTTGCATTCCCATTGTCCGATGGTGTAATTGGCAACACATCTGGTTTTGGTCCAGAAGAGTCCAGGTTCGAGCCCTGGTCGGACAACGAAAAAGCGCCCTAATTATCTGATCTAGATATTTAGGGCGCTTCTTTTTTTCTGGGGCACAAACCTCAAATAGACTTATTCTTCTCTATTACAGGTGTTTGCGAAAAACCGCTGGGGACAGTTTTTTGAGAATTGATTTACTTGGCGGTTTTGGGATTTTGGACGAATTTCTGCTTGTCTTGAAAGAAAAAAATATAGTATTTTCGAAGAAAAATCGCCAAATCTGGTTTCTATGACGGTATTTTCGAATTCCATCTTAGGTTGAAGTGAAATTGGCTCTCTCGCATCTGGAATAAATCAGACAGTCATTTTTGTAATCAACGCACCTTCCTTTTTTTCTTGAAATATTAGGGTTCTTTGCATTTGTTACACCTATTGGACAAACATATGCCTCCCTTCTCAGTATATTAATCACTTGTAATTAGGTCGTATTTTTGTGTTGTCCATACCAATAGGTTGAGGAACGGATAGCTCTCAACATGCAAAGAGCAGAAAATTGGAGGGCTGATAAATTTAAATTTGTTTTGTAATGCACAGTAATACAACACACGGGCTATTAATAACAAGGTTAGAGGCGGCCCATATCCTAAGAATAACTCTTCCAACACTACATAGTTGGACAAAAAAAGGTTATCTGAAATCTTATCGAATAGGTATACGAACGGTTTACTACAAGTTGGATGAGAAGCAACGCGGGTATTTTCAGGTGGATGAATGGGACGATGAAATCTTCTATTCAAATAAGCCTAATGCTCGTTTCAGTAATAGTAAAAATCGGGCAGCTTGGAATAACAATAAAAATAGGATTCCACGGAGAAAGCAGTCCACGATCAAAAGAAATCAAGACCTGCTTGCTAGAGGGTTGAGT
>JAGLDP010000189.1 GCA_023145515.1 Bacteroidales bacterium | reverse complement strand
AGATACAATTCAGCTCGAAGAACTCATAATCAGGCCATGGCAAGGAAACTATGAAAGATTCAAAATGGCAATTCTTTCTTATGAACCACCTGAGACTGATTTAGATAGAGCTTATAGAAATCTGGCTATAATGGATTTGCACTCTCTGCTATACAACTCGCCTGCAACTCCTTCGATTGCTTTCAGAAATACAATGAAAATGTATAATGATAATCTTTACTGGGCTGGACAGCTTCCTCCGGTAAACATCACAAATCCTCTGGCCTGGGCTCAGTTTTTTAAAGCCCTGAAAAACGGCGACCTCAAAAGAAAATAAATGACTCTTATCAGAACCATATTCTTAACAGTAACTATTTTCTTTGTTACAATCAGCATTTCTGCTCAAGACAAGATCAGGATTTCCGGAGTGATCAGAGGAGAACAAGGAACCAGACTAGAGCTGGTAACAGTTTCTGTGAAAGGTAAAGCCTCAGGAGCAACAACTGATTTTAACGGAAGATTCTCTCTTACAACAAATTATCAAAATCAACTAATAATTCAATTCCGCCATCTAGGTTATAAATCCAAAGACTTTATCCTGATTCCGGGTAATTATTCAGATCCCTCTGATATTCTACTGAAAATTCAGATGCTTGAGAACGTTGAAAACCTAAATGAAGTAGTGGTAAAAGCTGGTCGTGAGTACAATACCAATCTTGTACGCATTGATCCCAGAATTGCACAGGTACTTCCTGATGCCTCAGGCAGTTTCGAAGGACTTGTAAAAAAACAAATGGGGGTATCATCATCTAACGAGCTTAGCTCTCAGTATTCTGTGAGAGGAGGCAATTATGATGAAAACCTTGTTTATGTGAACGATATTCAAATCTATCGCCCTTTTTTAATTAGGGCCGGACAGCAGGAAGGCTTGAGTTTTATTAATCCGGATATGGTATCATCAGTTTTGTTTTCTGCCGGTGGATTTGATGCCCGATATGGAGATAAAATGTCGTCTGTTCTGGATATTCGATACAAAAAACCAAGCACCTTCGCAGGATCTGCATCCATGAGCCTTATGGGAGGCTCGTTGCATCTTGAAGGTTCATCCAAAGACAGGCGATTGAGCTACACTTCCGGTGTACGCTACAAAACGAACAAGTTTTTACTCAATACCCTGGATACAAAAGGAGACTATAATCCAAGGTTTACAGATTTTCAAACCTACATAAGTTATGATCTAACAACTGATTGGGAGTTTGATTTTCTTGGAAACATTGCTCATAATAATTATCGTTTTGTACCAAAAAGTGGCGAAACGTCCTTCGGAACTGTCAATGAAGCCCTGAAGCTAAACGTCTATTTTGAAGGAATGGAAGAAGATGCTTTTACCACATATCTGGGTGCATTGTCTTCTCGTTACCACCCTACAGAAAATTTCGAATTGAAGTTTATTTTGTCGGCATTCCAAACCAGAGAATCAGAAACCTATGACATTCACGGATGGTACAGATTAAACGAACTCGATAATCGCCTTGGAAGTGATAATTTTGCTGATAGTCTGGCCAATATCGGACTAGGATCATTTCTTGAGCACGCAAGAAATAGGCTCACTGCTAATGTAATCAGTGCATCACATAAAGGCTTATTCATCAGCAATAATAATCAACTAAACTGGGGTATCGAATTGCAAAACAGTTTTATTACGGATAACATTGAGGAGTGGATAATGATGGATTCAGCAGGATACTCTCTCCCCTATTCCGATACTTCAGTAAATCTGTTTCATACTTATTTTGCCAGTTCTGACCTTCAGCATCAACAAATAACCGGATATATTCAAAACAGCCACAAGACAGAGCTTTCAAATGGCAGTTACATTAATTTAACTGCCGGAGTAAGAGCATCATACCTCGATATAAATCAGGATTATATTATTAGTCCCAGAGCATCTATGGCCTATAAACCCGCTTGGGATAAAGACTGGACTTTCCGGTTTTCTGGCGGCACCTACCATCAGCCTCCTTTCTTCAAGGAATTCAGAGATCTGAACGGGAATCTCAATCCGATGGTAACTGCTCAAAAATCGGCTCATTTGCTGGGAGGAACAGATTATTATTTCAGTGCCTGGGAACGTCCTTTTAAGTTTGTTACCGAGGTATACTATAAGCACTTCTGGGATCTTATTCCTTACGAGATTGATAATGTAAGGATACGATACTATGGCGATAATTTGAGCGACGGCTATGCAGCCGGACTAGATATGAAAATTGCTGGTGAATTTGTTCCCGGAGTTGACAGCTGGGCAAGTATTTCTGTAATGAAAACTCAGGAAGATATTCAGGGTGACACTCTGGGATATATTGACCGCCCGACAGATCAGAGAGTAAATATGGCAATCTTCTTCCAGGATTACCTCCCTGAGAATAAATCATACAAAGTTCATCTGAATCTATTGTTCGGAACAGGCCTCCCTTATGGTCCTCCGGGTAATAAGACACTAAAATCAGCATTACGTATTCCACCTTACCGAAGAGTAGATATTGGCTTCTCAAAGGTACTTATTGGGGACAAGGGAAATAGCTCGTTACCAGGAGTTTTACAGCATTTTAAAAATACTTGGATCAGTCTGGAAGTCTTCAATTTACTGGGTATCAATAATACAATCTCTCATATCTGGATCAGGGATATTTCAGGTAAACAATATTCAATACCTAATTATTTAACTGGACGACGGATTAATCTTAAATTGCAGGTCAGATTTTAAGAATTGAATATGCAATTTCTTTATCCGGCATTTTTATATGGACTCTTGCTGGTTGCCATACCGGTAATCATTCACCTTTTCAAACTCAGAAGGTACAAGACAGTATATTTTAGTAACCTGAAGTTTCTCGGAGAAGCTCAAACCAGCCATAAGAGTAAAGCAAGACTAAGAGATATCCTTTTGCTAATAATAAGGTCATTACTAATCATTTTGCTGGTTTTAGCATTTGCCCAGCCATTTAAAGCAGGAGACTCTGTTGGATCAAACAAGCATGCTAAAGTGGTTGGTATATATATTGATCAATCCTTAAGCATGAAAAATCAGGGGATAAATGGCAGCTTGATGGATCAATCAAAAAGAATGGCTTTAGAAATAATACAATCATTCCCTCTTGAAACCTCTTTTTTGCTCATACAAGAAGATGAGTATAATAACCTTGACATAAGACTGGATCGGTTTGAAATTGAAGAAAAAATAAGAGTATTGGAGTTTAGCAGTGCATCTTCCAGCCTTAACAATCTGCTTGCCCGGATACATACTGCCTCACCAAATTCACAGCAGCTTCAGGCAGATCAAATGCCAATCTATGTTTTCTCCGATTTCCAGAAATCATTTTTAGAGCCTTCTTCCCTGCCTGATTCGTCACACTTCAATATCCTAATCCAAAATCTTAATCCTCAAAACACCAGTAATATTTTTATAGATACTTGTTGGTTAACAAGGCCTGTTCACCATCTTGGATCCAGAATTCATTTATCTGGAAAGCTAAGCAACACAGGAGATCAGACTTACCAGCAATTCCCTATTAGTCTGACAGTCAACGATAGCCTTATGGCTCAGACCACCATAATAGCCCCAGATTCAACATCTACCAGATTTACAATTAGTTATTTACCTATATCATCTGGCTGGCAAGAGTGTGAATTACACTTCAATGATTATCCGGTAGATTTTGACAACTCCTTTTACTTCTCTTTTTCGCTTAACGAACAAATAAGTATCTGCCATCTTTATGACAAAGAAGCAAATGCATTTATAGAGGCTGCCTTTGCAGATGATTCGCTATTCGTTTTCTCATCATACCCTGTCGATGCGTTTCCTGATTTTGATTTCAGTCGCTATCAAACACTCATCATAAGTGACATGAACTCCTTTGAAGGAGATATCCTTACAAAACTTGAAGAATTTGTATCAAATGGAGGTAAGCTGATTCTTTTCCCACCAGACACTGGTTCTCAAATAGAGATGAATCGTTTGAGTAGCAAACTTAGAGCTCCTGTCCTGTTAGAGATTCTGAATCGTCAGGAAATGGTGAGATTTTCAAAGGAGATGGATGACTATTTTCAGGAAATCAGCCTGAATCAGAAAAATCAATTAGCCTGGCCAATATTTTCGAAATATTTCAGAGTTTCAAATCTCGACAGGAATACCAGAACGCTTCTTGAAACTCAAACCGGGCGACCGGTATTAGTGCAGACTAAATATGGTAATGGAAGCTTCAGCATGGCAGCCTTTGCCTTGTCTGCTAGCTACTCGTCGCTGCAAGAACATCCAATATTCATCCCCCTTATCTACTATATGGCAACAGCTGAAGCCAGAAGTCCGCATCTGTATAACCGTATTGGGAGTCCCAAGCCCTACCCTTTCCGAAAGAATAATCAAAGAGTTAATCCCATAGAATTCTTTGATCCTAACTCTCAATTCTCAGTAATACCCCAGCAAGAATCAAAACAAGATGAACAGATAACTCTACTATATCTAAATGACTGGAAAGGCGAGGCTGGATTTTTAAAGGCAGGTTGGCACAACGATTATCATGAATCTGTAGCTCTAAACTATGGCAAAGAAGAATCAAAAATGGACTATTACTCTGCGCTTGAACTAGAAGAGATTATAAGCGGATATGATTTTAAGTATTTGCATCTTCACTCTGGTATTGAAAGCTCAGATGGATCATTGATAAACAATTCGTCATCAACAGGCTTACCCTTGACAAAAATACTACTGCTGATATCGCTATTCTTAATTATCTTTGAATCTATTCTTTTCAGATTAAAAGCATGAAATATATCCTTTGTTTTTAATTCGGTTCTTATTAAGCTTGTAGACAAATATCTAATTTTTATAGAAACATGAAAACTCAGGATTACATAAATAGAGAAGATCAATATGGAGCTCACAATTACCACCCATTACCAGTTGTTTTAGAACGAGGCGAGGGAGTATTTGTATGGGATGTTGAAGGGAAACGATACTTCGACTTTCTTTCTGCTTATTCAGCTGTGAACCAAGGACATTGCCATCCCGATATCATCCAGGCTCTTACAGATCAATCGCAAAAACTCACTCTCACATCAAGAGCATTTTATGCTGCTGCTTTGGGTGAATATGAGGAATATATCACAAAGTGTTTTGGCTATGACAAGGTGCTGCCCATGAATTCAGGAGCAGAAGGAGATGAAACTGCAATCAAGCTTTGTCGTAAATGGGCTTATGAGAAAAAAGAAATAGCTGAAAATGAAGCCAAAATTGTTGTTTGCGAGGGTAACTTCCACGGACGAACAGTTACGATAATTTCTATGTCAACTGATCCTGACTCTTACAAAGGATTTGGTCCGTATACACCAGGATTCATTACCATACCATATAATGACCTGGATGCTCTTGCAAAGGTTTTACAAGATCCTACAGTAGCAGGCTTTCTCGTTGAGCCAATTCAAGGTGAAGCTGGAGTCTATGTTCCGGATGAAGGATACCTTAAAAAAGCTTATGCTCTATGTAAAAAGAATAATGTTCTATTCATTGCTGATGAGGTACAAACCGGTATTGCCAGAACAGGCAAGCTTCTGGCTTGTGATCATGAGGAAGTTAGACCTGATATTCTAATTCTTGGAAAAGCACTCTCAGGTGGAGTATATCCAATATCTGCAGTGCTTGCAGACGATGATATTATGCTTTGCATTAAGCCAGGTGAACACGGATCGACTTTTGGAGGAAACCCGGTAGCTGCTAAAGTGGCCATTGCTGCTCTTGAAGTTGTAAGAAAAGAAAAGCTGGCAGAAAACGCAGAACGTCTTGGCAAATTATTCAGAGATGAACTTCATAAAATCAAATCAGGTAGAATTGAATTAATTCGCGGAAAAGGCTTATTGAACGCCATTATTATCAAACCAAAAGGCAATCAAACTGCCTGGGATGTTTGTGTGGCAATGAAAGAAAACGGACTTATTGCAAAGCCAACTCATGAGCATATTATTCGTTTTGCACCACCTCTGGTAATTAATGAAGAGCAGATTATGGAGGCAACTGCAATTATCAGGAATACAATAGAATCATTATGAGTCAAGGCGAAGAATCAACATCTAAGAAGACAATCCTGATAGCTGAAGATGAGCCTATTAACTTCATGCTTCTACAAAAGATGCTTGAAAGAACCGGCTTTGAGATACTCTGGGGGAAAAATGGACAGGAGGCAGTGGATATGGCTGTTGCCAATAACTCAGTTTGCCTTATTCTGATGGATATTCGTATGCCACTTATTGACGGCATTGAAGCCACCAAAATAATTCATAACAAAAAACCTAACATCCATATTGTTGCTGTAACTGCTTATACTCTGAGCAACGAAAAAGAAAAATGCAAGGAAGCAGGAGCAGTTGGATTTTTATCAAAGCCTGTAAGACCAACAGAGCTAATTCCTTTAGTGGAAAAACTAATGAATACTCATAAAAAGGAATAATACAATTCCATATCTAAGATAGTACAAGTGAAAAGATTTCTACTGTTTTCAGTTCTGCTGATGTTTTGCCTTTTTAAAGGGATTTCACAGGAAAGGACTGCTATGGACACAAGTGGAATCTGGTTCAAAAATGCCAATACCACCCCTAAAAGATTTCTATACTCCCAGGCTATATTATGGCCTAGCTCAATCACCGGACATGTTGGTTTATACTTATTGAAAGATGATTTTGATTGGTCAAGAGCTGTTCGTTGGAGCATGTACAAAAGAACATTTAGCCAGAAACCTGAAATAGATATCGACCATTGGTCGTGGAATTATGAAGTACACCCCTATATGGGATCGATCACCTATCTAACTTACAGGAACCGAAATGCATCAGTATGGGAATCACTGGCCGGAAGTGCTTTGAATTCAGCTATATATGAGTATATAATTGCTGGAGGCACTCAGCCAGCAAGCCTTAATGACTTAATTACCACTCCATTAGCAGGTAGTCTTTTAGGCGAAGGACTATATCAATTCAAGAAATATCTTCTCAGAGATAAATACCTTACTCTTTTTGAAAAAATTCTTGTGACAATCTGTGATCCGGTAGAAGTATTCTATTTCGGGTTTAATTACAGAAAACTAGCACAGCGTTCCTATCGATAATCACACTCGTTTTCTATATGCCAGAGTAGCCAGAATCAACACAATCAAGCCATAAATAGACACCCCGATAAAATCAGGAAGGATATCCATAAATCCCGATCCTTTGAGAAGAATCATGCGAATAACTCTCATGAAATATGATAAGGGATTCAAGTAGTTAGCATAGATCGCCCAATCTGGCATGCTTTCAGAAGGAGTAAAGAGTCCTGACATCAGGATGAAAGTGAGATTGAAAAAGAAAGCAAGAAACATCACCTGTTGCTGTGTTCTGGAAACCGCTGAAATCATTAATCCAAATCCTAAAGGAACAACCATATATACAGCTGTAAAAGCAAATAAGATTCCCAGACTTCCAACAATCGGAACGTCAAACAGTAATCGTCCCAGCGCCAATCCGAATGCCAATTCGAAGAGGGCAATAAACCAAAATGGTAAAAGCTTGCCAAGAATAAATTGAAATCTTCTAATCGGGGTAACGTTTATTTGCTCAATGGTACCCAACTCTTTCTCTTTAACAATATTTAAGGCTGTAAGAATCCAGCCAATCATTGATACCAGCAAAACCAAAATGCCTGGTACCATAAAGATCTTAGATTCAAGCTCCGGATTATACCAATGCCTGTAACTAACACCTATTTGCTGAATTTTACTCACATTTTCAGGGTGGTACTTCTTGATTACCGATCGATTAAAATCAAACAAAATATTTTGAGCATAATTGGCTATAATAACAGCAGACGCACTATTAATTCCATCAATCAAAAATTGCACATCAACCGACTCTGATCTAAGCAACGATTTCTCAAAGCCAGCAGGAATATGAATTACCATGTCAACTCCAGCACTTCTTAATTCATTATCAACTTCAGACTGATTTGAAAGCTGCCCTTCATGTAAAAAGAAAGGACTATTAAGATATTTATCCTGAAGCTCTCTTGAGAAACTGCTATTATCCTCATCAAATACAGCATACTCAATATTTTTCATGTTTAAGTCGGCAGCATAAACCAGAATCAAGAGTTGTATCAGAGGCATTACAAAAATGAGAGGCAAGAGGGTCTTGTCGCGAAAAACCTGAATAAATTCCTTTTGTATCAAGAATAGTAGTGTTCTCATGACTATACCCTGACTTTAAATTTCTTAATACTGGCCATAATAAACAAAACTGTCATACCCATCAAAATCAATGTTTCTTGCCACACATACGCAATACCGTTTCCTTTGAGCATAATATCCTTTATGATGATAATGAACCATTTGGGAGGGATTATTACACTAGCCCATTGCAAGATCACAGGCATATTCTCAATCGGGTAGATAAACCCTGATAACAGGATTGCTGGCAACATGAGGGCAAATAACGAAATAATCATAGCAACCTGCTGATTGGGAGCCATAGTACTAATAAGTATTCCGAGAGATAAGGATAAAAGGATAAATAACAACAATTCAAATATCAATAGTCCAAGGCTTCCAACAACAGGCAAACCAAACACCAGGATACCCATTAAAAGAATAACAAGAGCATTTACAGAAGACAAGATGATATAAGGGCTCACTTTTCCTAGTATTATGACA
>JAGLDP010000188.1 GCA_023145515.1 Bacteroidales bacterium | reverse complement strand
AAAAAGGATGGTGTGTAAATGAAGATATTTCAACATAATCATCCATCTCAAGTCCTAGTGAAATGGCATAAGACTGAGGAGTGTAACTTTGTCCTTTATAAATAAATTTCTCTGGAGTCTCTCCAAGATAAGTAGTTACAAGATTGTCAAAGCCATTTTTCCATGCAGTACTTGGTATTTTTGAACCAATAAGTCCGTCCATATACCCTTTCAACACAGCATCCATTTCGCCATGCATTATAGATTTTGCACCAATCATATTACCCTGATATAATTCTGCCGGAACAATCCCGTATTTTCTAATGCTGTGGGTTACATCATGAAATGCACCTCCTGGGCCAAATTCCATATGTCCGCGCCATCTGGCATATTGCTCTGCTTTTTCGCGATAGGTATTCATTACTGTAAACATTTCCGATAAATCAACAGGGTCTTTACCTAGTCTCAGAATCTCTGATTCCAGAAAGGAAGTTCCTGAGAACGACCAGCATGTTGATGATCTGCCCTGACTTTTTGTAGCGGTACGGGGATGCTCAATTTCGATAGTGAAGGTAAAAGCATCTTTGTTTTTCTTCTTCTTCTTATCTTTGGCAATAGCCATGCCTGGAGCTATGAAGATGCTGATTAACAGTATGCTGAGTGATATTTTTATTGTTTTCATAATTGACAGTTTATGGAATTATTTAAGACCAATTTTTCGTGCTAATCTTTCTGGAACTGCATCTTTGTGAATCATAATTGACATGGTTCTCAATCGCATGAAAGATTCTGACATATATGAGAATCCCTTATATTTTCCACCTTCTCCCCAGGAGTTTTTCTCTATATAGTATTTTTTGCCATTCTGGTCTGTTGCAAGTCCAATAATGTGCATACAATGATCATCTGTTAACTGGTAGTGGTCAAACATATACTGACGATCATTCTGACTAATTTCTTTTTCGGTAGCCATCAGGTTCTTTGCATTTTCTCCATCAGCAGGTATTAGTCCTACACCAGCTGAATAGTTCAACCCTGAGATATCTGCAGCCCATGAAATTGAGATCCCTTTTTCAATGGCATTATCAACTATGCTCATTAAGTCATCAATTGGTACATTATACATATACTTCTGAGCCCAATTATCAGGTACCTCTAATACAAATTCTTCAAAAAACGGGTGATGTGTGTATGATGAGAACTCTACGTAGTCGTCTGGGTTTATTCCTGATGCTGTAGCAAAGCTTTGCGGAGTAAATGATTTGCCTTTATAAGTGAATTCGGTAGGATTTTCGCCAAAGTATGCATCCAGAATCCCAGAAAAGCCATCTTTCCAAACAGGACTAATAACGCCGTTACGATTTTTTGTAACATTCTGTACTACACCCTTTAATACCGAAAGAATCTCGCCATGACTGTGTGTGGTTGATCCGTAGTTTAAGCCTGGGTAAACCTCTCTTGGAACCATACCATATTTTTTCACCGCTGTCATAACATCATGTTGTGCACCACCTTGTTCAAAATTTGTTGTGCCGTGGAATCTAACGTACTGTTCTGCTCTATCAGACAACAAGTTTCTCACTGAATACATTTCAGAAATTCCAATCCCGGTTTTTCCAAGACGCATTATTTCACTTTCAATCATTGAAGTGGTTCCAAAACACCAGCATGTACCAGTGGAGCCCTGACTTTTTACTGAACTAATTTCAACTTTATGCACCACAGTGAACACTGGTTCTTCAAATGCCTTTTCTGCTGCTTTTTCCTGGGCGATAGATGCCAAGGGGAAGAGCCATAGCATGGAAGCAAGGGTTGATAGTAATAGTATAGTTTGCTTTTTTCTCATGGTAGTTATTTTTGAGTGTTTACTTAAGCATTGTTATAATAGAAATCAGTATCTTCAAATCCTTTATTTAGGGGAATAAAGTTACTTATTTTTTTCAGCCTCTTCATATTAATTTTTGTTAATCTGCTTACTTGATTACTCATATTTATTGTAAAATATTATTTGTTATGAGAAAATTATACATATTATTTATTGCTTTTTTATTTGCGCAAGGTGCATATTCTCAGGTTATTACAACTGGCACTCTATTAGAAGAGATGATTGATATGACTCAATTGGCAGAGATGCCGGAGTTTGGCTTTAAAACGATACAATATTCCTCTTATGATCATCGAAGTGAATATCCAGATTATCCGGGTTGGTATTCAAACTCTGATGGATTTGGACGTGAGCCCATTCCTGGCTTTGAAAAAGTGTTGAGAAAACCCGGAGCGGATAAGCTAGGAGAATATCTTATTTGTGATGTTAAAGGTCCTGGTGCCATTGTGCGTTTATGGACAGCATGGATTGAGGGGGAGATTAGTATTTGGATCGATGGAGATAAGAATCTGATTTATCAAGGTTCTGCACAGAAATTTTTCCAGCATACTTATGAGGCAATATCAGGTGAGGAAATCCGTGAAGAGTTGAAAGAAACATTTGCCCAAAATACGGCAGGCTATTATCCAATTCCATTTGCCAAATCCTTAAAAATAGTTTGGAAAGGGGATATTAGTAGATTGCATTTTTATCATGTCCAGTTACGCTTATACGACAAGGGTACCAGAGTTGCAAGTTTTTCGCCTGCCGACATTTCAAAATATGAAAGTACAATTACTAATGTAGCATCGGTATTATCAAATCCATCCAAAATGTTGGATCAAGCCTTGCCTGATGCGCCATATTACTCAGTTTGCTTAAAGCCTGGCGAGAAAGTAGAATTGGCAAGATTTGAACAAATGGGTGCCATTAGCAGATTGGCTGCCTTTGTAACTGCTCAGGATCAGGATGCTGCGCTTAAGCAAACATTGTTAGATATAAGATTTGATGGAGCTCCCTGGGGACAAATACAATCACCCATTGGAGATTTTTTCGGTGCTTCTCCGGGAATTAATCCTTATGAATCATTGCCTTTTTCAGTTAAGCATGATGGAATTATGGTTTGCCGATATCTTATGCCATTTGAAAAATCAGCCTTTGTGTTTGTCGAGAATAAGGGTACACAAGAAGTTACTGTTACAATAAAGCTTGTTCTTGATGACTACACATGGGATGATAACAAGAGTTTGCATTTCAGGGCACGCTGGAGGGCTGATCACGAGCTGACAGCTAATCCGGCTGCTGTTTTTGATGTACCTTACTTGCTATACAGAGGAAAGGGGCGAATGGTTGGGACAGCTGCTTTTCTTATGAATCCTACTTCTGTTCCTTCTTCATCAGGTAATTGGTGGGGTGAGGGAGATGAGAAGATTTTTATTGATGGTAATCTGAAGGCCGCTTTCATTGGTACCGGATCTGAAGATTATTTCAATTATGCCTGGTCTGAAAGTACTATTTTTTCTCATCCTTATTGCGGACAACCGCGTAACGACGGACCTGCCAATAGAGGTTTCGTAACTAATTATCGTTGGCATATTCTGGATAATATCGTGTTTGAAAAGGGATTCGACTTCTATATGGAGCTTTATTCACACGGAGTAGTAGAACATTTCAGCTATGCCAGGATGATATATTTGTACGGACAACAAGAAGGTCATGATGATCATCTTCCGATATCTGGTGAAGATGTCAGGTTGTTGGAGATGCCAGATAACTGGTGGCCAATGGCAAAAGGCCTGGCTGCAAATGCTCTATTTTATCAGGTTGAGGATCTTGTTGGAAACCATGCTGCATTTGATTTTGAACAAAGCTATTTGTGGTCAGCCAATCAATTGGCTGTATGGATACCTAAAGAAAAAGAAGATGAATTGCTTCTCCGTATTCCGGTTACGGAAGAAGGCACATATATGATTGCCCTAACAGTAGCTAAAAAGCCTGGTGGAGGTAAATTCGAAGCAAGTCTTGATGGAGAAACGCTTATATTAAGCGGAAGAGATATCCATGATCTCTCAAAGTCTTTTAGAACGGTCTCGCGTAATCTGAAATCAGGCTCTATTGAGCTTAGTGAAGGGATACATGTTCTAAAGATAAAGTCTGTAGGAGACGAACACTTACCTATTGGTTTGGATTATGTTTGGGTGAAGAAGAAATGATAAGACTGCCATGAAATGACCAGATAATAAACTGGTTATCAGACTAGTTATTTATTAATAATAATAATAAAGATGAAGAAATTATTGATTGTTTTTGCTGCTGTTCTTTTTTGTGGGAGTTTGTTTGCTAAGGAGTATAAACTTACATCACCTTCAGAGAATATTGAAATGCTTATTTCTGTGGATAGGGATAGTGGGATTGTCGGATTTGTTTCTTTCAATGGAAAAGACCTGATGAAATTTGGACCTATTCAGATGGATATTGAGGGTGTTGGGGTACTTGGTAGTGGTGCAAGAGTACGAAAAGTACATCGTTCTGTTATTGAAAAGGAATTTATGCCTGTTGTCAGAGAGAAACGAGCTGTTGTTTCAGATCATTATGAGGAGTTATCTCTTCTTTTTAAAAAAGGTTTCAGACTCGACTTTAGAGCTTATGATGATGGTATTGCTTATAGATTCAGAACAGAACTGGATGGTGAGATACAGGTTAATGATGAGTCTGTACGGTTTGACTTTTTAGATAATCCGATGATTTATTATCCTACAGAAGAGAGCTTCTTTACTCATTCAGAGCGTAGCTATGAATATTTAAACCTGGCAGAAATACCATTTGAAAAGTTTGCCTCACTCCCTGCTTTGGTTGATAGGAACGATGGAATCAAAATGCTTCTAACTGAAGCTCATCTTGAGGATTATCCTGGCTTATATATTCAAGGATCAAGAGATTCCAAAGCAGTTTTGACAGGACTATTTCCAGCGTATGTGTTAGAGGAGAAACTATACCGCGATCGTGATATGAAGCCGGAAAAGCGGGCTGCTTTTATTGCCCTGACAAATGGAACAAGAAGCTTTCCTTGGCGAATTGCAGCTTTTTCAAAAAGCGATGAGGAATTGATAGGCAACGATATAGTGTTAAGATTAGCCCCTGAATCAAGAATTGATGATACGTCATGGATCAAGCCGGGCATGGTGTCTTGGGATTGGTGGAATGCTTCTAATAATGTGGGAGTACCTTTTCGCTCAGGAGTTAATACTGCTACTTATAAGTATCATATAGATTTTGCCGCTGACTACGGATTGGAATATGTGGTTCTGGATGAGGGATGGTCTGTTCCCGCAGATCTTTTTCAACTAAACCCGGAGTGTGATATGGATGAGATTATTTCATATGCTAAGGAAAAGGAAGTTGATATCATATTGTGGGTGTTATGGAATGCTTTAGATAATGACCTGGATAGAGCACTCGATCAGTTTAAGGAGTGGGGAGTAAAGGGCATCAAAGTGGATTTTATGCAAAGAGATGATCAGGCAATGGTTCAGTACTATTGGAAAATAGCAAAAGCAGCAGCCCAAAGAGAATTACTGGTTGACCTTCATGGATCATATAAACCAACCGGAATACGTAGAGCCTACCCTAATTGCGTTAATCGCGAGGGCCTGAAAGGCTTGGAGAATGCAAAATGGAGCGATTTTATAAGTCCGGATCATGATTGTACTATCCCTTTTATCCGAATGGTTGCTGGTCCGATGGACTATACCCCGGGAGCTATGAGAAATGCGCAAAAAGATAATTTCAATATAGCCTTCTACAGGCCTATGAGTCAGGGTACACGTTGTCACCAGCTGGCATTGTATGTGTTGTATGAGAGCCCGATTCAGATGTTATGCGATGCGCCATCTCAATATTATCGTGAACCATTGGTGATGGACTTTCTATCTGTAGTGCCAACTGTGTGGGATGAAACTATTCCGCTTTTTGGTAAGATTGGAGATTATTTGGGAGTTGCCAGAAAATCAGGAGATTCATGGTTTATTGGAGTCATTACAGACTGGGATGCCAGAGAGTTTGAGATTGATCTGAGTTTTCTTGAAGATGGAGAATTTGTTTTGACTGAATTTGTTGATGGAGTGAATGCAGACCAATATGGAGAGGATTTTGAGAAGAAGACCCAGACAGTTAGTTCAAAAGAAAAGCTTACTGTAAAACTTGCCCCAGGAGGAGGATGGGTAGGGGTTATTCGGTGATTCGGTGATTCGGGGGATCGGTGATTCGGGGGATCCGTGAATCTGTGATTCGGTGATTCAGGTTTTCAGTGATTTGATTAGGTTCATTAATAGCTTACTTACATGATCAAGTCTATCATATAAGACCGGATCAGGATTGCAAAACTTTAGCATTAAACAAATTTGATATTGAGTGTTCAATTCGCTCAAAGACCCCTGTGAAATGTATAAAAAGCGCACAAAGTCTTTACGCGAACCCCGACTAGCACCTTCAGCGATATTTGACGGAACAGAGACAGCAGCTCTTTGCATTTGAGAAACAATACCGAATTGCTCATTTTTTGGCAGTCTGCTAACAAATTTATAAACCAGAACAACTAGTTCCATCGATTTTTTCCAAACAATCAAGTCTTTATGCGTCATATAAATTAGGCCTTTAATAATATAGATGCATAAAACAGAAAAAATGGAAAAAATTTCCAGTTTTTCTCTTCAAAGAATCAAAGAATCACCGAATCACGGAATCACGGAATCACAGAATCACGAATTCACGGATTCACGGAATCACCGAATCACCGATCCCCCGAATCACCGATCCCCCATTCCCCCCTACAAACTATGTAAATCTTGTGGTCTTAGTACTCCGAACCATTTTAGAATCTTTTCACCAATTCCCGGGGCATTAACGTGAATGATGTAGACTCCGCTTGAAATTGGTATTCCGTAGGTATTTTTGATATTCCAATCTAACCAGGTTTGATCAGCATCTTTGGTAAAGCGTTTTACAAGGTTTCCATTTAAAGCATAAATTGAAACGGTGCAGGTTCTGGGTAGGTTGATAATCTTGACATAGTTATCAAACTGTGTGTTCTCGTAAGCAGAGTAACCGTAGTAAGGATTAGGGACAATATTAATATAATCTAATGCCATTTTAGCAGTTGGTACATGGCCCCTTAAGGTTGCAATACTGTGAGTGTTGAACTCATACATAGGCATGTTAAGATTCTGCGTTAGGGAATCCGGACGAGCATAATCGAGTACATCAGCACAATATTGACCTACTACACGGAAACGAAGCTTAACATCTGACTTGATAAACCCATAAGGATCATCACTTACATCTTCTTCGTTATAGTACCT
>JAGLDP010000187.1 GCA_023145515.1 Bacteroidales bacterium | reverse complement strand
TACTGAACTTGGCACTTTTCCTGTTTCAAGCTTGCAACCATCTGCTCAAGAAGAATTCACCAATTCTCTTACACTACCTGAGGATGTGAACACAGGTGACTATTTTATTATTGTTTTTGTAGATAAAGAAAATGATATTGAAGAAGTTTCTGATAACAACAATAGCAGCTTCAGATCCATTAGTATTCGGGCTGCCTATCCCGACTTACAAATCACACATGTTAGTGCAAATCCTACCGAGACTACTTCTGGTCAGAATATCAACTTAACTGCAACAATTTCAAATATTGGCAACAGAAATGCAGGAGAGTGTAAACTTATGGTATCTCTTTCTGAGGACAGATCTTTTGATTCAAATGATCTTTACATATCAGAATATGACATACCAGAACTAGCTCAGGGCGAAGAGTATAGTTTTAACGACATCTTTTCTGTTCCAGATGGCATCACCCCTGGCCAATATTATATTACGTTCTGGGCTGATGGTACTGAGCTTATACCTGAATCAAACGAATCAAATAATGAAGATTATACTGGACTTGAAATTCAGGCTCAAGAAGATATCAAGCTGAAAAGCTTACAACTAAGTACTGATATGGTCAAGGATGGAGATTTTCTAGATCTTACTTTCACCGTAGAAAATCTTGGAATTTTGAGTAGTCCTGATTTCTATGTTTCCCTTATCCTGTCAGAAACTACTGAAATTCAGGAGACTGACCTAACATTAGGAACAGTAAATGTATTGAGTATGTTAGCAGGAGAGGCACGATTGCTAGATAAAACTATTCAAATACCTTTTGGATTACCGGAAGCAGATTACTATATGCATGCTTATGCTGACCCTGCTCAACTTGAGAATGACAATCAACATGATAACAATCTGATATATCGACAATTCAGCGTATTCAATGAAGTCGATCTCGTGCCTCAAATAGTTTTAGAAAAAGTAGAATACAAACCAGGTGAAATAGTAAATATCGCGATTTCGGTAACAAATTTAGAAAGTGGTACTGCAAATGAATCTGCTCTCCAAATTCTTTTATCTGATGACACTCAGGCTGATCTCAATGATGAAATTATTGACAGCTTTAGCTCCGGAACTTTGCTTGCCGGACAGACTGAAGAATTCACTACTGCATATACTATACCTGAGGGAACCAAGCCTGAAACATATTATTTTATTGCTGTTGCTGATTATACTAATTTAGTCGCAGAATCATCTGAACAAAACAACCAGGCTTCTGCTAGCTTTATAGTTCTCGATACTTCATTTGATAAACCATGGATTAATCCAAACAGCTGGAAAGTTTTCCCTAATCCAGCGCAAGATTGGATAAGCATTTTCCATGACGGAACTATAACTGGTAAAATTGAAGTTATTATTAGAAATTATGCCGGACAATCAGTTTTCAAACAATCATTAACTTTGGGGAATAGTAATACGTGTCGGATTAACTCCCGGTATTTCCCAGAGGGATTCTATTTTATTCAACTGCGTGACGGTTTTAAGATTTGGAATTCGACCCTGGTGGTTATTCATTAAATATGAAACAATGGATCAGCAGTTCAAATGCTATGAGGTACTGGAAACCAGTAAAGGTTTTAATGGAGTAATCAAAGTAAAAAGCACTCTTGAATTGCCTGACAATGAGGTATTGATCAGAGTATTATACTCAGGACTCAATTATAAAGATGCTTTATCAGCTAATGGCCATAAGGGAGTAACAAAGAATTATCCACACACACCAGGAATTGATGCTGCAGGAATAGTAGAAAGCTCAAATAACACTGAATTCCACCACGGTCAGCAAGTAATTGTTACTTCGTATGATCTGGGTATGAATACTGCAGGTGGGTTTGGGCAATATATTTCTGTTCCAGGAAATTGGATTGTACCCTTACCTTCACAGTTATCACTCAGAGAAAGTATGGTATATGGTACAGCTGGACTAACTGCTGCTCAGGGAATTCATTCAATGATTACTAACGGACAAACACCTGAAATGGGGCCTATTCTTGTTACAGGTGCACGTGGAGCAGTTGGAGGTATGGCAATAATGATTCTGGACAAACTTGGATTTGAGACTATAGCTGGTGTTTCAAAAATCTCTGATGACACAGAACACCTGAAATCTATTGGAGCAGCTAGTGTTATTGATTCAGATCAGACAAATGACAATAGCAGTAGAGTTCTCATGAAACCCAAATGGGCTGGTGCCTTTGATGTTGTTGGAGGCAACACTTTAGCAACCATTCTTAAATGCACCTCCTATGGCGGAAATATTGTCACAGTAGGTAATATTGAAAGTGCTAATCTTAAAACAACTGTACTCCCCTTTATCCTAAATGGAATTAACCTTTTAGGAATCGGAACACAAGATACACCTATGCAGCTCAGAAAAACACTTTGGAATCTTCTTGCTGGAAAGTGGAAACCTGTCAATTTGGAGGCAACTGTTCTGGAAATTGGATTGAGTCAGTTGCAGCATTATATTAACATTATGCAAACAAAAAAAAGCAGAGGAAGAGTTTTGTTAAATCTTAATAATGATAAAAAGTAAATAATATGCTTGAACTGATAAAAGCATATATTAATAAGAATGATCTATTTATTCCTTCATCCCGACTCTTGATCGCAGTTAGTGGTGGTGTCGACTCAATGGTATGCCTAAACGTGTTGTATCAATTAGGGTATTCATGCGGAGTTGCTCACTGCAACTTTCAACTCAGAGGATCAGAATCGGATAAAGATGAAGCTCTTGTTGAATCTATTTCAGCACAACTTCAAATACCATTTTATTCTCAGAGTTTTAACACTAAAGAGTTTGCTAATGAGAATGGCATATCAATACAGATGGCGGCTCGCGACCTAAGGTATAGCTGGTTTGAGTCACTGAGAATCTCTAAGAAATATGATTACATAATACTGGCTCACCATGGCGATGACTCGGTTGAAACAGTACTAATTAACATGGCCAGAGGAACAGGACTGAAAGGTCTTATCGGCATTCAAGCAAAAAGCGGGAATATTCGTCGTCCATTGCTCTCAATCAATCGACAAAGTATTCTGTCTTATGCTGACAATAACGATGTGTCTTTTCGAGAAGACTCCAGCAACAAAAAAACAGATTATACCAGAAATCGGATCAGACATATCATTGTGCCTGAATTTGAACGAATCAATCCTTCTTTCTCGCAAACTGTTCTCTCAAATATTGAGCACCTCAAAGAGGAGCAGGAAGTGCTTAATCAAAAGTATGCAGATGTTAAGAGTGATATCGTCAGATATGAGCAAGATGACATAGTTTTGTCAATTAAGAAATTAAAAGAACTTCAACATATTCAATGGTTCCTCTACAGATTCTTATCCGACTTTGGTTTTAATAACGATAATATATCTTCTCTGATCACAGGTTTAAGCAAATCAGCAGGCAAGCAGTTTTTTGCAAAAGAGTATACTTTAATTATAGACAGAGAATATATCTTTCTAACTCTACGCCATCCTACTATCGAAAACGAGTATACACTTGATATCGCAGTAAAATCCATCTCCATTCCCATCAGCTTAGAGCTATCCAAAATACCTTTCTCTAAGTATAAACTTTCTCCAAATCCTGATATTGCTAATATAGATTATCAAAAAATTACATTTCCATTAACACTTAGGAGATGGATTCCCGGAGATTATTTTCACCCTTTGGGAATGAATAAGGCAAAGAAACTAAGCGATTTTTTTATTGATGAGAAAATACCAAGACACAGAAAAGAAAAAGTTTGGATCCTTTGTTCTGGTGAAGATATTGTTTGGATAATTGGCTTACGAATGGATAATCGATATAAAATCACAAATACTACTTCAACTGTACTTCAGATTTCACTGAGCAGATAGTGTTAATTAGTGTTATTTGTAGTTAAAATTATCAACTTCCTCTTCTCATATTAAGCTATAGTTTGTTTTTTTGTACTCCTGAAAATAAAAATCAAAAATAATTTTCAATATGGACATACTTGTTGAGAATCTCACAAAAGTTTACGGTTCACAACGTGCGGTAGATAATATTTCATTTCGGGTTAAGACCGGAGAAGTGCTTGGATTCCTCGGACCAAATGGTGCAGGAAAAACCACTACGATGAAAGCTATTACCTCTTATCTGACTCCAACATCTGGTGAGATACACGTTGGTGAATATTCAGTGACTGATGAAGCTGGAGATGTAAAAAAACAAATCGGTTATTTACCTGAGCAAAATCCTCTTTATGGAGATATGCCAGTTCTTGATTACTTGAAATTTGTAGCTGAAATACAAGGTATTAAGAAAGAGCATATAAAAAGCAGAATGCTTGAAATGGTTAAAGTGTGTGGACTTGAAGATGAGAAGCACAAAAAAATCAATGAATTATCAAAAGGATATAAGCAAAGAGTCGGGCTGGCACAGGCAATGATTCATGATCCTGAAGTACTAATTCTTGATGAGCCAACTTCTGGTCTTGATCCTAATCAAATAATTGAAATAAGAGAGCTAATCAAAACTATAGGTCGTGAAAAGACTGTCATCCTCAGTTCTCATATTTTGGCTGAAGTAGAGGCTACTTGCGACAGAATCCTGATTATTAATAAAGGCCAAATAGTTGCTGATGGTACAGCAAATGACCTTAGAAAGCAGGCTCAAGGACAGGAAATACTGAAACTCACTATAGAAGAAGGAGATAGTAATACTATTTTCGAAACTATAAAAGGTCTTGATACAATTGATACTGTCGACCTTATGGATGAAGAGAATAGATTTGAGATTCAAAGCAAATCTAATATGAGCTCCAGAAGATCAATATTCAATATGTGTGTTGAGAAATCCTGGATACTTACGGAAATTACTCTGGTGGAAACCAAGCTAGAGGATATTTTCCGAGAACTAACAATGAAGTAAAATACTGAAATAAAGATAGTACCATGAGAGAAATTTGGATATTGGCACGTCGTGAATTGAGAAGTTTTTTTAATTCTTTGATGGCCTATATGTTATTGGTGGCATTCCTCGGTTTCAGCGGTTTTTTCACCTGGATTAGCGGAGCCGATATATTTTTGGTCGGACAAGCCAGTTTGCAATCATTCTTTGGAATTGCATATTGGTCATTATTCTTCTTTATCCCGGGCCTGACTATGGGGCAGCTTGCTGAAGAGAATCGTTCTGGAACCATTGAATTGTTAATGACCAAGCCTGTTAGCTTATGGCAGGTTATTACTAGTAAGTTCCTGTCAACATGGCTTTTAATTGCTATTGCGCTGGCATTTACCTTACCCTATTATATTACTGTTGCAACACTTGGTCCTATCGACCATGGAGCAGTATGGACTGGTTATCTTGGCCTTTTATTAATGTCTGGGGCATATATTTCCATCGGACTATTCGCAAGTAGTATTTCCAATAATCAGATTGTTGGATTCCTTTTAGCTTTATTAATTGGAATCATGTTTCATATTTTATTTGGAATCCTTTCAGCAAGCTTTACTGGAATTATTGGAGGGGTTCTCAATTATTTGAGTCTGAGCACTCACTTTGAGTCTATTTCAAGAGGAGTGATTGACACAAAAGATCTGATTTACTTCCTGAGCTTAATTGTTTTAGGCCTGGCTTCAGCAGAATTTGTAATGGTCAGAAAAAGACGATAATATAAAAACAGAGTGATTATGAAAAGAACAGCAACATACATATTGATTGTAATCGGCATTCTGGTTTTAGTAAACATATTGTCAGACAATCTATTTTTACGTCTTGACCTTACTGCAGATAAACAATACACCCTGAGCAATGCAACAAAAGACATTGTCAGGAATCTTGAAGAACCTGTAACTATTACTGCATACTTCAGTAATGATGTACCAACACAGATGGCAAAAACAAAACGTGACTTTAAAGAATTACTGGTTGAATACAGTAATCTTTCAAAAGGCATGGTAGTTTATGAGTTTGTAGATCCAAGTGCAAATGAAATGTCTGAACAAGAAGCAATGGCTGCTG
>JAGLDP010000186.1 GCA_023145515.1 Bacteroidales bacterium | reverse complement strand
GAAGCAACCTTATTTGTAAGTTGAGCAAGGAAATATGGCCCTCCTATTGCATCTAATTGGTTTATCTTGCGCAGTCCCTCGGTAACAGTAAGTAAATCAATTGGTTGCAGGTCTTTAGATAGATCCAGAATGCTTCGGAAGATGATTTGATGAGTCTCTTTATAGAAAGATTCCGGCGTGACAAGGTCAGCAACGGAGATAATTGCATCTTTTTCAAGCATAATGGCACCGAGAACAGCTTCTTCCAGGTCAATTGCCTGTGGAGGTACTTTGCCAAGCTCCTGAATAATATCGTTTACTTTCTTAGTAGAATCCTTTGTTCGTTTTTGTGCCATGCCTTATAAATATTCCGAACTACAAAAGTGCTAAGAAAATTGCAAAAAAAATACTTACATTCGGCTTTGTTGAAAAGTAGTGATTCAGAATCATGATACTCTACCCACCATCTAAAATAAATATAGGTCTGTATGTGACGAATCGACGAGATGACGGCTTCCATTCCATTGAGACTTTGTTTTACCCTTTAGGATTAAAGGATATTTTGGAATTTGTTCCAATTATTGAAGATGACGCTAATTCAGATATCCTCAGTATTAGTGGTTTTGAGATTCCTGGAGGGTTGGATGACAATTTGTTACTTAAGGCATGCAGGCTATTTCGTGAGAAGATGTCTATTCCTTTTGTCAGGATCCATTTACATAAGCAGATTCCTATGGGAGCAGGATTAGGCGGAGGGTCATCTGATGCAAGTTCTCTTTTGATGGGATTAAATTCTCAATTTGGAGGGGTGCTTTCTAAGAAGGAGCTGGCAGCTATGGCATTGGAATTGGGAAGTGATTGTCCGTATTTTTTATATTCTGAACCTGCTGTTGGCAGGGGGAGGGGTGAGTTGTTAGAGTGTTTTGATATCAATCTAAGGGCTTATCACTTTTGCTTATTTAGTCCTGGTATCCACGTTTCTACTAAGACTGCATATCAGGGTGTTGAATTGCATTCAGAGGAAACGGATTTGGAGCGAATTCTTTCACAAAAGCCAGAGAGCTGGAGGGCTATGCTTATTAATAGTTTTGAATCAACAGTTTTTCGCCAGTTTCCTGAAATTGAAGAATTAAAGAATGCGATCTACGAATCAGGTGCTGTTTATGCTTCTATGTCAGGAAGCGGATCTGCTGTATATGGATTATATGCAGATTCTCAGGAATTGCCTGATAAATTGAAAAGGAAATTAGTCTGGACAGAGATATTACAATAAAAAAGCGCCCCAATATATTTGAGGCGCTTTTTTATTATACATTTTTGGCTTTTTATGTCTTCTTTATTTTTTTCTTTGAGGGAATATCTTCTAATTCCATAACCAGAAATTTTCTGGGAATAACATCTCCTTCATGAATATGAATTTTGGCTATGATTGCAGGTTTCTCTGCAGTGAAGCGGTTTTTCATTTTCATTGATTCGAGAATATAAAGGCATTTTCCTTTAGATACCTTTTGTCCTTCTTTAACAACGATCTTCGATATAATTCCTGCGATTTGTGAAAATACTTTGTTGTCGTCTTCGGGTTCCCAGACTTTTCTATTAAGAAATTTTTCAGGTAGGTGAGTTCTGTACTTAGTACCTTCAAAATTAAAAATATCAAGCTTTTTTTCTTTTTCTTTTTCCTTTTTTGCAGCCATAATGATCTGATTTTGGTTTACAATGGAATTGAACCATGTTTACGATCTGGTTGAGGAGCATCTTTGGATGCAGAAACCTCCAGCGCATGGATCAGAAATTTTCTGGTTTCTTCAGGTTCAATAACAGCATCCACATATCCACGTGCTGCTGCTACATAAGGATTAGCAAATTTTTGTTTGTATTCCTTAATTTTCTGGCGACGCATTTTTTCAGGGTCTTCAGCTGCCAGTATTTCTTTCCTGAAAATAATATTTGATGCACCTTCTGGTCCCATTACTGCAATTTCAGCTCCAGGCCATGCAAAAACGAAATCAGCATTAAGGTGTCTGCTATTCATAGCAATATATCCACCTCCGTATGCTTTTCGAAGAATCAAAGTAAAAGTAGGAACTGTGGCTTCGCTATAAGCGTAAAGTACTTTAGCTCCGTGTCTGATTACTCCCATATGTTCCTGATCAACTCCGGGTAGATATCCAGGCAAGTCAACGAGGGTGATAATTGGGATGTTAAATGCATCGCAGAAGCGAATAAAGCGAGCTGCTTTGTCAGATGAATCCACATCCAATACACCTGCAAGAACATTTGGCTGGTTAGCAACAAATGCCACTGATTGCCCATCAATTCGTCCGTATCCAATTACAATATTCGGTGCAAATAGTTCCATTACCTCAAAGAACTCACTACTGTCTGTAATGGCTTTGATTACATCCCTCACATCATAGGGTTGTTTAGGATCAGTAGGAACGATTTCATCAATCTTATAAGAGTTTTTAGGATTGCGAGGTCTTAGTGCCCGAGGTTTGTGTTTGTTGTTCCAAGGGATATAGGATATTAATGATTTGATTTGCTCAAAACACTCTTTTTCACTTTCTGCATAGAAGTGTGCGTTTCCTGTTACTTCACTATGAATCCGTGCTCCCCCAAGTGCTTCCATAGAGATTTCTTCACCAAGAACAGTTTTAATTACCTCTGGTCCGGTGATAAACATTTTGGAGATTTTGTCCACCACAAAAACAAAGTCTGTTAATGCTGGAGAATAGACTGCTCCCCCGGCACAGGGACCAAGAATAACTGAGATTTGAGGAATAACACCAGAGGCAAGAGTATTTCTGTAAAAGATTTCTCCATATCCTGCCAGTGAATTGACTCCTTCTTGCACTCTTGCTCCACCTGAATCATTAATTCCAATCAGGGGCATTCTCATTTTTAAGGAGTGGTCCATGATTTTGGTAATCTTCCTGGCATGCATTGACCCCAGAGAACCACCGGCTACGGTAAAGTCTTGAGCAAAAATACAAATTGGAGAACCAAAAATCTTTCCTGTACCAGTAATAACACCATCACCAGGAAGATTCTTTTTATCCATATCAAAATCCCGG
Source organism: Bacteroidales bacterium (assembly GCA_023145515.1). Taxonomy (GTDB): domain Bacteria; phylum Bacteroidota; class Bacteroidia; order Bacteroidales; family UBA12481; genus JABHCC01. Next base: position 266 of record JAGLDP010000186.1, on the reverse strand, counting down.
CCTTCATGGCGGGCAAAAAGATCATACTCCTGAAAAGATCCTTCATCAAGAAGAGCAATAATCCTCTCTCTGGCTGTCATCTTACCCAAAGCTTGCTGCTTTAGTATGGCTTTTTCACCACCACCTTTCAGTATTTGCGCCCTACGCTCAACGAGCTCACGGCTTTTTCTTTTTAAAGACATAAGAATTTGATTTTAATAATTAATTGATTCCCCAGTAACAATAAGCTAAGCTTATTTCATAATTTCAAGTAGCTCAACCTCAAA